>CAQYCU010000001.1:0-60081 GCA_948919095.1 uncultured Clostridia bacterium
ATTTATTATACACTCTCTCATAAAATGTGTCCATATATCTATTCTAACACCAATCATCTATTAATTCATCTACAACTTTTTTTGATAAATGCTGTAATTTATAATTTTCTTTAAATTTGTTTATCCATTCCTTATTTTTATCTGATTTAAAATTGATTTTTTTTAATTTTTCGCTTATTTCCTTTTTTTCTCTAATAAGTCTTTTTAGGCAATTATTATATTCATTTTCATATTCTGTATATTCTTCTCTTGTTATAAATTTGCAAATCAAGTCATCCTTTATTGCTTCTTTTAATTTTTCGTATTTTAAAATATTATTATCTATATCTAATAATCTTGTTTCTAGTATTTCTTCATCATAATTTATATTGTTATAACTAATAACTCTATCAATATCCATATCTATGTCAATAACTAATTCTATTTGTTTGTTTATTAGATTTAATACCATTTCTTTCAGTTTTTCTTTTTTTATTGAATGATTAGTACACGATTTTTCTCTTAAAAAAGATGTACAATAATAATATTCATATTTTTTTATTTTCTTTATTGTAAACGAATTTCCACAATCATTACATCTTAAATGTCCTGAAAATGTATCATACTCTTTGTTTTTATTCACTTTTATATCTCTATCATAGATTATATCTTGTACTTGATTAAAATCTTCTCTACTAATAATTGCCTCGTGATGATTAGGTATTATGATCCAATCTTCAAAACTATTTTCAACAACTTTGTGTATTTTATGACTTATTGTTCTTTTTTTGCTTTGAATTAAATCTCCTGTATAGGTCTGATTTTTTAATATCTTATCTAACTTTTTGCTATCCCAATATTTAGTTTTCTCTGTTACTTTAAAATTGTAATCTGTATCTTGCATTTGATATAGTCTTGGTGGTAATATTCCAAATTTATTTAATTCATCTATAACTTCTGTTTTGCTTTTTCCATTTAATATCATTTTGAATATCTTTTTTACGATTTTTGAGGCATATTTATCTATTATAAGTTTGTGTTTATCTCTTGGATTTTTTTTGTATCCGTAAGGTGCAACTGAACCTATAAACTCTCCATTAGCTTTTTTTGTATTTAAAACACTTCGTACTTTATTTGATATATCCCTCGCATATTCATCATTCATTAAGTTCTTAAAAGGAACAATTATATTGTTAATAGATTTTGGGTCTTTATAACTATCTACATTATCATTTATAGCTATAAATCTTACATTATATGATGGAAAAACTTGCTCTATATAATTACCTACTTCTATATAATTTCTTCCAAATCTTGATAAATCTTTTACTATAACAGTATTTATTTTTCCCTCTTTAATATCATTAAGTAATCTTTGGAAATCTGGTCTATTAAAATCTGTCCCTGTAAATCCATCATCTATATAATAGTCATAGATTTTTAAATCTTTTTCTTTCTTTAAAAACAAATTTATTAAATTTTTTTGGTTAGTAATACTATTTGATTCCATTTTATCTCCATCATCACTTGATAATCTTAAATAAACACCTACTTTCCATTTAATCACTATTTATCACTTCCTTACTACTAACAAATTCTAATGCTTTTTTATATTCATCTTGATATTTGAATTTTATTGTAACATTGCCACCCTCGTGTACATATATTGTGTCAATTAGCTCATCTATTACATCTTTACTTAATGTTTTAATTTTTTTATTTCTTTTAAAATGTTCTATCCAATAATCATCTTTTTTTAGATTTTTTATGTTCTCTAAATATATTGTTTCTAATGCCTTTATTTCTTTATTTATGATTTCTATTCTTTCATCATAGTCTTTGGCATAAGTCAAATATTCTTCTTTACTAATCTTTTCAAATTTCCAATCTTCATAAGAAACCTTTTTCAATTTTCTTAATTTATCAATGTCATTATTCATTTTTTCTACTTGACTTGAGTATTCTCTCTCATATTTACTACTTAGTCCATCTTTCTTTAATTTACTTATAGTCTTTTCTAGTTCCAATACCAACTTTACTTGTAATAATATCATCTCTAAAACTATATTATTAAGGTCTGCTGTTCTTATTTTATGAGGAGAACATACATTACTTTGTGTCTTATAACTTCTGCAGTAAAAGTTTGAGCATTCCCTTTTTTCTCTATAATCTTCCATTCTACACATTGCGTGTCCACAATCTGCACACTTTATTTTCCAACTATAAATTGATGGTTGTGATGGCTTTTTTCTATTGCACTTCCTATCTTCTATCAGTTTGCCAACCTTTTTAAATTCTTCTATTTCAACAATTCCTTTGTGTGTTCCGTTTACAATAATCCATTCTTCTTTTGGTTTTGCCACTTGTTTATGATTTTTGTAACTTATTGAGCCTGTCCTATTATAAACTAAATTCCCTATATAAGTTTCATTAGTAAGAATATTTGAAATTGTTGTCTTGCTCCACCTATATTTGCTTTCTTCATTTGCATCTAAACTAATGTTGTATTTATTTCTTCTTTGAATTTCTTTTCTACATAAAATATTATTGTTATTCAAATATTGACATATCTTTAATGTTCCATCTCCTTTTAGTGCCATTTCATATATAAGTCTTACATTTCTTGCTTCATCTTCATCAATAATAAGCTGATAGATATTTTCTGGATTTTTTTTATATCCATAAGGTGTTGTACCTCCTACAAACTCTCCGTTTTTAGATTTTGTTAATAATACACTTCTTACTTTATTAGATATATCTCTAGCATATTCGTCATTCATTAAATTTTTAAATGGTACAATAACATTATTTATTGACTTTGGGTCTTTATAACTATCTACATTATCGTTTATTGCAATAAATCTTATATTATATAAAGGAAAAATCTGCTCTATATAATTACCTACTTCTATATAATTTCTTCCAAATCTTGATAAATCTTTAACTATAATTGTATTTATTTTTCCATTTACCATATCATTAAACATTCTTTTGAACTCTGGTCTATGAAAAGTTGTCCCACTATAACCATCATCTGCATAATAATCTACAATTTTCAAATTTTCTTCATTTTTTAAATAATATGTTATTAGTTCTCTTTGATTTTTTATACTATCTGATTCTGCATTATCTCCATCATCACTTGATAATCTTAAATATATTCCCACTTTCCACTCTATTTTTTGACATCTGTTAGCAAGTTTTTTACTTTTTCTACCTGCCATTATATTGTTTTCCTTTTACACAAGCTATTTTCTTTAAAAAATCGTTTTTTATCTTTTTCTGCATATTATAAAAGTCATTATTATCTCTAACAGATGTTAATTTTACATTTCGTGGAAGCAAACAATTACTAACAAAATTATCAAGTTCTAATATATTTCTGCTAATTCTTGAGTAATCACTTACTAATATTTCTTTAATATTACCCTTTTCAATCTGTAATAACATTTTTTCTAGCATTGGTCTTTTTAAATTCAATCCCGAATAACCATCATCAATATAGTAGCCAGTTATAGTATAATTCCTTTTCTTTTCTAAATATTCTTCAATTATATTTTTTTGAAGATTTTTTGTTTCATCAACTTGATTCTTATTCCCAACCCTTATATAAACCGCAACTTTAATTTTTTCATTTTTCATAACACTTTCTCCTTTCGTGCTAATTTTAGAAAAGATAAAAATGTTTTTCCATTGTGTGATTACTTGCTATCGCATACTTGCAAGATTTATTCATATATGCTTTTAATAACATTTGTAATACAAGACTCTGCTGTTCTTGTATTATTTGAAAATTCTATCTTTACTAGCTTACCATTAACTTTAAATATATAAGGATTTGATGCACTACTTAAAAAATCCAGTATTCTATCTTTACTGGATTTTCGCTTATTTATATTGATATTAGAAATATCTTCTATATCATTTGCATTAACTTCGTCTATACTAATATTTTTACATTTTTCTAATTTTTGCTCTAATTTCTCTATATCAATTTTATTCACATTTACCACCTACCATATTAGCATTAGTGGTTTTCCTTTTTATATACTCTACTGCATTATCTGGCGAATAAAGTTTAGCAACTACTAAAAATTCGCTTACAATATCTTTCAATTCAATGGTTCTATTTGATTTCATAAGGTTTTTAAACACTATATAAGCATAAGAAAGTATTTGTTCAATATTCAAACTCCAATATAAATCAATTTTTTCTATAAATTCAACATCAACTAAATCAACTAATTTATTTTTGTCTATGTTTACAATTACTGTTGTAACATTGTTCATTATTTCTTCAAATTTATCCTTATTCTCTGTTTCTTTAAAACCTATAATAAAATAACCTACCATTTGTTTTACAGAATATCTTTCGTATAATAATTTCTCTAATATTTTTTCTTCCATTTCTTATTCCTTTCCAATAAAAAAGAAACAAGTAACTTTAACACCTGTTTCTTAATATTTGTCTTTTATTCCTTGAGCAATTTTCATTGCTATATCTAATTTTTTCATTATATTGGGTGGCAATTTTCCTAATCTATCGCCTAATCTACTCTTATCTATCGTTCTTATTTGCTCTGCTAATATTGTTGAATCGCATTTTAGCTTTCCAAATTGTTTTACATCTATATGTGTAGGTTGTGGATTAACAATATCTAATCTTTTAGTAAACGGAAGTACAATTGTAGTTGGAGAATATTCATTGCCTGTATTATTTTGTACTATAACAACTGGTCTATTTCCTTTCTGTTCACTTCCTACTGCTTCAAACAGTTTAGCATAATATATTTCTCCTCTATAAATTTGTCTTGTTTCTCTTTTTGTTTCCACCTTTATTGCCTCCATTTTTGTAGTTTCTTATATATTCTAATTGCTCATTATCTTCTATTTCTCGTTCTCTATCTGTCTTGTCCATATTAGCACTTATAAGTAAAATATATGTAAAAAATGTTATTGCTAATAAACTTACTACTATCATTGCTACTATCATTCTTTCCACCTCTTTTATATCAAGGAACTACCTTATTTCAGATAGTTCCTATTATTACTTTTCTATCTTCATTACCATTAAATTGTGATTTGCTAAATCACCCATAGGAATCTCACCTGCCTGTACACAGACTTGCACTCAATGCTTGGGACGGTTTTATCACGCTCGAACTATGACTATGCAAAAGTATCAATCCACTAACATCTTCGCCTTATTGGGTGCAATCCAATATTTTTACATTTTATGAGTTCTGCTCTCTCATAAACGAGCTCTTTTAGTGGTGTTATAATGGTTTATTAAATTTTCAATGTGCCTTTTTGAAAGGAATAAAAAATACCCCCTCAATCCATAAAGGAAAAGTTTGGGGGTATTTTCGGTTTTTTTCTAAACTTTTAAAATTTTTTTCAATTTTTCTAATACTTTAACTTTTCTATCAAATATTGTTGATATACCACAACCTGTATTTCTTGCATATTCTGTCATTGTTTTTTCATTAAAAAATAATTCTCTTATCATTTTGTATTCTTCTTTATCTAATTTAAGTAATGCCTTTCTCAATTGCTCTATTTCAATTTTTCTTTCTATTTCAAATTCTGTATCTTTACTTATATCTGCAATAACTTCTTTATCGTTCATATCTTCGTCAGAATTTAATTCTTCAATAGAAACTACCTGTAGCTTTTGTAATACTTTTTTGCAATACCTATTTCTTTCTATTTCAGTATAGTAATCTTCATATTCTTTTTTAGATACCTCTAACAACATTCCGTGTATGTATATAAATTTCTTTTCATTATATGAATTTACTATTTTTCTTCTCTTTTCTAATTCTTCGTATGTTATTTCTTCATAGATACCTTTACCTATTTTTATAAAACATTTTGCATTATCTTTCATTTTCTAACCTCCAAATCATCAAATTTCAAAAAATTCAATGATTTGCAGGTGGGGATTTGTTTCTTATAATGCCTTGCCCTAATATGCAAAAAACACCTATGATAGAACACAAAAATTCTATATAGGTGTTTATATTTGCATTTATAAAATTACTCTTTCTACTACTAATAAAAATCAACATCCATACAACTCTCCAGACTTTTCTTTAATTTTTGTCTGGTGTACCTTGTATGGATTTCTTTAGTGTTCGGAGTTTATTAAACTCTTTTCACGAACACTATACATTGATTTTATTGTTTCCTTTTAAAATGTGTAGAAAAAAAGGAATTTGTGTACAAAAAAAGACGCTATTTTAAAATAACGCCTATTTATATTTAATTATTTAAGTATTAAGTTTCAGAAATTTTAAGTAATTTTAAAAGTAGATCACTAATCATAGATGTATCTTCTTTTTTCTCAATCATTACTTTTCTTCTTCTATCTAGTCCATTTATAATAGCTCCTAATTCATACTTATCTACTTTCATTTTATTCTTTAATTTACATATTACTTCACTAATCACATTTGCAGATTTATTTTCTTTTAATACTGCATTTCTAAAATCATTTAACGCATACAATACTATTCTTAATTCTTCATCATTTAACTCTATTTTCTTCTTATTATTAAACATTTTGTTCCTCCAAAATATCACTATTTTATATTGCTTTCTAATTTATTTAATATTCCATTATACTTATCTCGTAGTTCACTAATATTATTTTTGCTATTACTCATTATATCTTCAATAATTCTATGTTCAACTCTAGCAATTTCATCTTTTGAATACTCTTTATCTTCTATAATTTCAATATGATTTATCATATTTCTTTCTTCATCATTAAATATTTTGTACAAGTTCATTTTGCTCTCTTTTCCTTTCTTTTTTCTTCTTTTATTGCTATCATTAGTTCATTTGATTCTACTATTCTATTGCAATTTTTATATATAAATTTTGCTCCTGTAAAATATACCTTATATCCTTTATTTTCAAAGTAATTTTTGTTCATTTCTAGGAATATCTGTAATTCTTCATCTGTCAAATTATTCGTTACTTTCAGTTCGTAAAAGGTATATCTTATATAGTCTTCATTTTCTTGAATTTTCTTATTTATATAGTCAGTTACAAATTGTTGCGTCATTTTCTATCACTTCCTAAAACTTTTATTTATCATACCACATAACTCAAAAAATTCATAGTGCATATAAAATTTTTCCAAAATTATTACTTTTGACATTTTACGACATTATTTGATATTTTTCTTATTTTTTGTTTCAAAAAAACTTTAAATGTGTACAAAAAAAGATGTTTTTTATATTGAATTTACATAATTTTAATGATATAATGTTGCAAGAATTTATAAAAATACATTTGTGGGGCTGATAGTATGGTTAATGTTTTAATAGGCAACAAGAATACAGATGAGATTGCTATTCTTCGCCAAGAACTTACAAATGATAAAATTTTTAGAATTGAAAATGTAGTTACAGGAACGGAAATAATTACTACATACTGGAAATTTAGTCCAGACATTTTAGTTTTAGATAGCGAATTACCAGATATGTCAACAGAAAATATTATTGATAGGTTATCTTGCACTCCTCTTGAACGAAAAAGATGTAATACTATTCTAACAGTACCATCAAATTACATTATGAGATTAACTGATTTACAGAAAATCAATACAGTTCTGTATAAACCTATTTCTAATCACAAGTTATCAAATACAATTAAAAAAATTGCTATTGACTATAATACACCAGATATTGAAGTAGGAGAAATTGAATGGCTTTTGCTGTCTTTAAACTTTAATTGTATGTCCACTCGGTTATATTTATATGAAAGATGCAATTACTTATTGCTATTATAAACCAGATGAATTGGAATATTTAACAAATGTGTTAAAATATATTTCTTATAAATATAATGTCCCAATTTCAAGAGTTAGAGATTGCTTAAATAGTAGTATTCGCCCATTTAATAATACATCTCTGACTTATACTAATGAACTATACAATTCATTATATAATAATGGACATAGTCTTTCTCTAAAAGACTTTCTTGAGAGAGTTGTCTATTATCTAATTAGAGTAAAGAAAAAAGGTAGATTATTCTAATATTTAGAATGTATCTACCTTTTATTTTATAACTTCGTAAATTCATTAAGATATTCTTTGTAATCTTCTATTATTTCATTATATCTTTTTTCCGAATTTTCCCTTATTATTGTATTCATCTTATCTCCTATTTCTCTTTTTGCTTCCATAAAATCGTCTTTTGGAATATCTGTTGCAATCATATTAAATACTGGAACTTCGTTATCCAAAATTTTCTTTGACTTTCTTACTACATCAAGACCATTCATACTTGTTCCAAAATCATATTTTGAAAATACCATTTCTGGCTTTAATTCAACTATTTTGTTATATGTTTCTTCTGCATTTTTTGCTACAGCAACTATTTTTATATCTTTTCTCTTACTTAAAATATTAACAATTTCATCTTTTACTACATCTTCATTATGAGCAACTATTGTTCTGATTTTATCTCCTTTAGTTTTGCTTTCCCACTCTAACTCTTGCCATATCTTTTCATTTTGTTTTGGCTTAAAAGAGCAACAAACTGGTACATATTTACCAAATTTATTATGTTTGAATTGTGTTGCACAAGGTGTATTTTTATTCATTTTTATTCCAAGTAATTCATTTGTGGGAGAGTTATCCCATTCAATTTTATTATTATAATATCTTGCTATACCGTATGGAGTTCCTATTAGTAATGGACAGATTCTAATTATTCCGTTTGGGTGTACTAATACTGCTGACCTCGTTTTACAAGTACAATAACCATAATATTCTGGATTTCTTATAAATCTATCTTTTGTTACAAAAGATGATGGTATTCGTACAGGTATTGAATACTCATTGTTCTCAACTTTTTGTTCTATTTCATCTTTTACTTCAAACCATTCTTTAACACTAATATCAATATTTCCAGTAAAATGATCACGAGGTATTCCGAGTCTTAAATAAGTTGTGAAAGTTTATTTTATCTATTCCTATATCTTCTGCAAATTTTATCATTCTATCTAAATATAAATTGCCGTTTTCATCTCTTTTTATTAACTCTTTGCTAATGCAAGAAGTTATATCTATATTGTACCCTAATTCTTTTGCTTTTTTTATATTTTGAACACACTTATCAAATGACTTACCTCTTATGCTATCATTTATCTCTTTTGTCGGTCCATCTAAACTAAATGTTATTTCATCTAGCATTTTAAATTCTGGTTGTTCTAGTAATTCACTATCAAATTGTCCATTCGTGTCTATTCTAACATACTCATACCCTAACTCTTTTGCATTTTTTATTAACTCTAATAAAGGTTTATTGTTTTCTTTCTTTCCATATAAAGTTGGCTCTCCTCCGCATTAGAGTTAATTTAACTGCTCCTAACATTCTAAAATCACTAATCAATTTAACTGCATCTTCAAAGGCAATTTCTTTTTTCTCTACTTGAAAACATATATCTAGTTTATATAAACATTGCACACATCTTAAATTGCAATCATCAATCAAATAAAGAAAAACTTGTTTTAAATTATTTTGAAAATAGTCTTTGAATTTTTCATCCATATTATAATTCATTTTCAACATCTCCAAATCTTTTTATGGTAGTTATAATTATATAATGGATAGTAATGCTTGTAAATTTTGAAATATTGACAGTATTGTTAGTTTTTCCAAAGTTTAGAAAAAAAAAGAATACAATTAACTTGTACTCTTTTCAATTAAATATTTTCTTATAAATTCTTTATCAACTTTTGTTAGATGACTTTTTAAATATACTAAATCTAAACTAACCTCTGGCAATTTTATAAAATCTGGTATTTTCACTTCATATACTTCATTATTTTCTAATGCTTTTTTCGATGCTTCCTTTAAAACATAAGCAATTCCAATTCCCTGTTTTGTGGCATTTATTCTTTGTTCAGTTAGTCCGACATCTCATTACTGCATCAAGTTCAATATTATAGTCTTTTAATATTTCTACTAATCTTATTGTATTTGATCTTTGCTCTCCTGCTAATATGTATTTATATTTGTTTAAATCATTTATATCATCTATAACAATTTTTTTATCTGCTATAAATATATATTTACTCTTTTTTATTTCTCTAATTTCTAAATCTTTTTCATTATTACATTCACTTGGTATTCTATCTAATATAGCAAAATCTATTTTGTTTTGCTTTAATGCTTCAACCAAATCTTCGCACTCATAAGATGTATCTAGGTTTATTTTAAAGTTTGGATAATCTTTTACTACTTGTGCAATTTTTTGCATTAGATAAAATTCTAAAATATGACTTGGACATCCAATAGATATTTTACCTTGTTCCATATTATTTTTTGAATTAGCAATAACACCTGCAAAGTCAATATCTACAAAACCACTTTTTACAGTTTCATATATATCTTTCCCTACATCAGTTAATTCTAATGGTTTTCTAGTAAACAGTTTTACTCCTAATTGTTTTTCAAGGGTACTAATATTCGTTGAAACTGTTGAGTGAGAATATCCTAGTTTTTCTCCTGCTTTTACTAAACTTTTAGATTCTGCTGTTGCAATAAAGAATCGTAACAAGTTTAGGTTTATGTTGTTCATATCAATCATTTTAAATCTCCAATACTTTTTTTAATTCAATTTCAGCTTTCTTAACAAAGAAATTGCTTTTATCTATTGGTATATTTAATTTGATAATCTTTTGTTTTAACTTATCTATTGTATCTAATTCTTTATTACTGTCTATTGTTTCTATTTCAATTAAGTTTTCGCCATTTAATATATTTTTTATTTGAATATTAATTCCATCTTTACTATATACAACATCATTTTCTTTAATAGTCATTATTTCTTTATATCCAATGGCTTTTAGTATATTTTTTCCTTGTTCTGTATTTTTTATTTCACAATCATACTTTTGTTGACTTATAATATCTCCATTTGGTGCTATGTTCTTTTCTTTATATGTAAGCTTTATAATACTATACCATTTAATAAATTCATCTGGCTCATATTGTTTTATATCTCTAATTAAAATATATGATTTCAATATTTCTCTAGGTGTTGATTTTTGTATATCAATATCATTCTTAATATAATATACATCATTGAGTTCAAATTTATCTGTCAATATAAATTCTTTACTCTTTAAAATCTTCTCTATATCATTAACAGAGCATTTTAACTTAACTGTTATTTCATTACTCAAATCTCTCACACCTTAATTTTCATTACTTCTCAATTATAACATATTATGTCAAACTATTCAAGTAAAAATGCCTATATTTCTTATATTTGAGCATAAAAAATGTATCTAAAATATAAAAATGTCCCAACAAAAAAACTATAATCCCTAAATACTAGATTTTTTTAGGGATTATGTTTTTAAAATTTAGGAACATTTTTCAAAATCATTGACAATATAAAGTTTTTAAAAGTTCTCTAATCTTTTCTTTTAGTCTTTATTTTACTCAAATTAGGAAATGTTGCAAGAATAATATCTTTTAAGATCATCAATTCTTCTTCATCACATTTGTCAATAATATTTTTTAAAATTTCTTTATTTGTATATTCTTTATTGTTATTCATATTTTCTCCATATAATAAATTATCTGAAGATTCTCTTAATGCTACACATATTTGATGCAAAGTATGTATGCTACAACTTTTATCTCCTTTTTCTAAACTTAAAACATAGTTTTCAGTTCTATCTATCATTTCAGACATCTTTTCTCTAGTCAAACCTATACTTTCTCTTGCCTTTTTTGTTCTTTCTCCAAAACCTTTCCAATCTTTGTATTCTTTCTTGTCTGTTCTACTCATTATTTCGCCTCCAATACTAACAGTAATTTTTATAATTTCTATTAGTATTATCTCATTTTAAGCAAAATAATTTTAGAAACTAATAATAATTTATATTGTTATTATTGGTCATTTTGTAAGTAAATAAAAAACGAACTTAATTCGCATTATATTTTACAAGTTGGGTACTCCATATTTAAAATGTCATTGTTGATATTTTTAATTATCTTATTAAAAAACATTTCTTGTATTTTGTTTTTCTTTAGCACGTATTTACACTTTCTTAAAAAATTGCCCCCTATGTAATTTTTCAGTACTACACTATTAACTGTTTTCTTTGCCATAATAATTTCTTTTTCATTTAAAGACAATTCTTTATATATTTGTTTAATCTTGTCTGGTTTAATAATTTGTTGCTTTATTATATTTGCTACTAGCACTTCTTCATAATAATTCCTAAATTCAATGATTTTTATATTGTCCATTATTAGTTTGTTAAGTATTTGAATATTGATAAATGTAGTGTATATTTGTGGATTAAGAGATAATTTGTTTAATATATTAGGTAATATCATATAATCACACAAAATTGCTTTTTTTACCCTTTCACTCATTATGTCATTTTTCAAATAAATTAAATCGTATTCTTCTTTTTTAAGTATCATTTCTAAACTGTTTGAATTTGTATAGCTAATATTAGTTTCTTTTCTTTCTGATACTTCTATATGTTCATTTACTATTAAAATTTTATACATATTTCTTACATCCCAACTAATTCATTTTTACACTTTTCGCATACTTTTTTGGCTTTATATTCTATTAGGCTTTTTTTTTACCACAAAATATACATTCTTCTTCAACTTTTTTTAGAATAAAATACTTTCCAAAGCTCCATACTTCTATGGAATCTTTTTCTTTCCATTCTAATTTATTTCTTATTTCTATATTTACTACTACTCTACCTAGTTCATCAAACCTCTTATTTGAATTTTCTGTTTGTTCTATTATTTCTACTATTACATAATCTTTGATATTATATATTGCTACTTTTGTTTCTCTATCTACTACTTTTCCTTTTCTATAATCCTTTGGTATTACAATTCGTCCTAATTCATCAAGTTTTCTAATAATACCATTAGATTTTTTTGCTTTGTTTATTACTTTTTCTACTTCACTCATAGTATTTTCCTCCTCTCGTATTAAATTGGCAACATTTTCAAGGCTGTGCCTTTCAAATTGTAGCATAAAGAAATGATAAAATCAATATACTTACAATAAAAGGAAGGAAATTTTATGAGTAATACTAGAAATCCCTATATTGAGTTAAGAGGAAAATTAAATGTTACTGGTGATAATATAAATCGCATAAGAGTGCAACAAAATTTATCCGCTCAACAATTATCTGACAAGCTGATTATGATTGGATTAGATATTCATAGACAAGCTATATATGATATTGAATCTGGTAAAAGAACTGTTGCAGATTATGAACTTTGTGCTATTGCCGAAATGTTAAATACATCTAGTGATATATTGTTAAAAGATTTTTCTAATTTTATAAAGGAAGAAAAAAAATAAAAGAGATTACTAAAATGAAAATAGTAATCTCTTATTTAATTTTTATCTCTATACTTTCGTATATTGTAATTTTTTAAATATAATTATTCTATATCGTATCTTGCCAATATCTTTGCAGGTGTCTTTTTAAGAACTCTATGTAAAGGCATTAGTCCAATTATAATATTAAATAAATAAACTATTAAAATACTAATTCCTACTGTCTTGTTATTTATAATAAACATTCTATCTACATAAGGAATATTAGATATTCCATTTAATATATATGCCATAAGAATTATTCCTAACATACTACTGAAAGTTGTTATAACTAGAATTTCTCCTAAAAACATTCTATAAATATCTGCCTTTTTTACTCCTATTGCTCTATATATTCCTATTTCTTTTATTTTTGATAAAAAAGACGATCTCATCATTAGGTATATTTCTATTAATGAAATTGAAAGTATTATTGTTGCAAAAATAATAGAACTTCTTATAGATTTTTCTTTTTTACTTAAATAATTTTCCTTATCTCTTTCATATCTATCAATTACATTTAGATTATACTCGTTTTTAAATTTATTAATAATATCTTGTTTGTTTTTAGGATAAATCATTAAACCATTGCTTTTATTAACTACATCATATTTTACAGTATTATTATTAACTAAATATGCTTGTATATTACTTTTACTATCATAATATCCTACTACTTTTAATTCATTATTATTTACTTTTGTTTTTATTTTCTTATTCAATTTCATATCATATTGATTAGATTTGTTTACAATTACCTCATAATCATTTTCTGGTAATCTTCCCTTTGTTATTACAATATCATCTAAATATAAATTGTAATCCATTACTGCACTTTCTGTTTCTTCATCATTCATTGGTATATACATACCCATTAGTCCATCAGATTTTGTTGAATTGTTTAATAAATTTATAAACATCTCTCTACTCGTAAATATTGACAATGCTTTTGTATCAGCAATTCCAACTATTACAAAATCTTTCATATTATTCATTGATATAGTTTTGTTTAATAACTCATCTTCACTTTTTATTCCCATATTTCTTATCATACCAGAATCTCCATTTATCATATGTTCAACTACTCTTTTGTCAACCACAATTTCATAATTATTATCTGGCATTCTTCCTTTTACTATATCATTTGATGTTATAGTATCTATACTAACTAAAGAACCTGATAGTTCAAAGGAATATCTTGATAGTTGGTAATAATCGTCAAATTTTATCTTAAAACTAATATTACTATCTCCTGGCAATATGTAATTAACATTTTCTAATTGCTCGTATTTTAAAAACTTTTCAACATTTACATTTCCCATATCTACTTGTAAATAATTCTTATCTACAGTCATAAAATCAGTATCTTTTATTTCAAGAGTTCCTGCAATATTACTTACTGAATATACTATAAACATACTTGACGCAAAAAAACCTATCAACAATATCTTCCTTAATATAGTATAATTAGAAATTCTTTTAAATCCATTTATTATAGATTTCATAATTCCATATATAGAAGTATATTTAGTCTTATACCTTTTGTCTATTATTTTTTCTAAATTATAATCATAATCATCATAAATACTTTTATCTAACTTTTTATAATGTTCATTTACTAATTCTATCGCAGAATTTTCATCTACAACTTCTATTTTTTGGCTTTCAGATTTTATATATATATTTCCATCTTTAATAGCTAATTCAATATTTACCTCATTATTTTCATTATTTGTATATACATCTACATTAATTTTATTTTTATTTAGTGTATCTTTACTTTGAAAATCTTTCAAGTATAGCTTATTATCAAGTCTATATTCCAAAGATTCTTTTGGCTTATTTTCATAATCTTCTATAATTTTTCCATCTTGTAACTTAATTATTCTTGAAGCGTAGAAGTTTGCTAAATCAATTTCGTGTGTTACTAAAATTACTAATTTATCTTTGGATAATGCTTTTATTATATTCATTATCTCTAATGAATTTTTACTATCTAAATTACCTGTTGGCTCATCAGCAATTACTATGCTTGGATTTTTTACTATTGCTCTTGCTATTGCTACTCTTTGTTTTTCCCCTCCAGATAACATCCTAGCAGGTCTATTTCTATATCTATACATTTTAACTGCTTCTAAAACATACTTTACTCTTTTTTCTATTTCTTTTTTATTTTTTATTCCTATCATTTTTAAAGAAATAGCAACATTTTCATAAACAGACAAATTATCTAACAATTTGTAATCTTGAAATATATATCCAATATTTAAGTTTCTGATTTTATCAACTACATAAGAACTTCTTTTTGTAATTTTCTTACCATTTACAAAAATTTTTCCCTTATTTACTTTATCTAATCCACCTATTGCATTCAATATAGTAGTCTTTCCACTTCCAGAATGTCCCAAAATTGCTACTAAACCTGTTTTTTCTAGTTCAAGAGATGTATTATTTATAATATGTATCTGATTTGGTTTTCTTCTATTAAAGTATTTATTAACTTTTTCTAATTTTACCATATATTACACCTCCTCATTGTATATATTCATTGCTGTGCTTTTAAAAATCTTTTTTGCAAATTTTCTGGATAATAATTTTACAATAAAAAGCAAAATAATATACATTATTATATACTCTCTCAATGATAAATAGCTTACTAACTGTTCTATAAAATCAATATTTACTATATTTGTTTTTACTAGATGTATAAACAATAAAACTGATATGTATGATAAACTTGAATTTATAAATAATTCTATATCTAAAATTCTCTTTATATTTTTAAAACTTGCCCCCAACATTCTTAATGTTGTATAATATACATTTCTTGATTTTAGAATTATCCTTACTATCAAATATGATATAAAAAACAATACTACAATTACAACTATTGTTACTACTACTTTTATTATTTTTATTATTTGTTTGTAGGTTGCAGAATCATCAACTTTATAATCTGTTACTTTTTTAGCTTTTAATCCAATATTATTTAATTCTAGCATTGTTTCTTCAATAATCTCACTATTTTTTACATATACACTAGATTGATATGAAGATTTATTATATAAAGAATTATAATCTTCTTTATTTATAAATAATGTATTTCTATAGTTCTCATACTTTGTTAAGCCAGTTAATCTTTTGAAATTAGATTTTGTAAAAGTATTAGAAACTTTTAAACTTATCCTTTCCTCATAATAAATATTACTTGCACTAATATCCACAGGCTGATTTATAATTTTATAATTTTTAAATTGATACTTTAAGTCATCATCTAATATTACACATCCCTTATTCACATTATCATTCGGCTCTATATTATATTGTACATATTTATTATTAAAAAGTATTTTTAAATCACTATAATTTTTATTTACTAAACTTCTTAATTCTCTTAATGTTTCACTTTGTGCATAAAATTTAGGGTTATAATCATTATCATCTTTACTATATTGTATTCCTACAATCGTCAAATCCTTTATTTGCTCATTACCACTTGGATTCATTATTGAAAATGTTTTACTCAAAACTTCATCTATTCTATTCGTTATATAAAAGTGCTTTCTTCCTATTCTTAAAATAATTTCATTGTCATTATTTGGCTTTCTCCCCAAGTCTATATTTCCTCTAAAATTCTTTATATCTAAAATATTCCCATAGAAACTCATATCATCTCTATTTAAAGAAAAACTGCAATCTATAAACAAATCATCTTCAACTATATAATCAATATTAGATATTCCTTTTATTCTTTCATAATCTTCATTAGTAAATGCTGATTGGTCTTGTTTTTTTATCAAAATCCTGTTATCAGAAATATCTCTAAATCCTATGCTATAACCACTTTCATCAGCTTCGTTTTCTGCAAGTTGAAAACTTGCGTACTCTGTTAAAAATGCTATGCTCATAAATAGAAAAACTATAAATAATAATATAAATTTTGAAAATATGTTAAATGTATTTCTAATTCCTAATCTTATTTTATTAAACACTGTTATTTCATTATATTTGCATTCCATTATATCTTTATTTTCTTTAATTTTCTTTATTTCATTACAACTTACAATTCTACCATCGTGCATTTTTATAATTTTTGTGGCATATTGTTCTACTTGTTCTATGTTATGTGTTACCATAACTACTAATTTATCTTTTGCAACTTTTCTTAATAATTCTATAATCTCCTCTGCTGATTTCGTGTCTAAATTACCTGTTGGCTCATCTGCCACTATAATAGGAGTATCTTTTATTATTGCTCTTGCTATTGCTACTCTCTGTTTTTGCCCTCCTGATAATTTTGAAACCTTTGTATTTTTGAATTTTGTTAAACCTACTTTATTTATTATATCTAATATTTTTTTCTTTATATTACTTTTCTTTTCGCCTTTTAACAGTAGTATCAATTCTATGTTTTGATATACAGTATAACTATTTATCAAATTAAAATTTTGAAATATATTTGCTACATATTTTCTCCTATATTCTTCAAAATCTTTTTCTGTATAATGGCTTGTTTCTTTGCCATTTACATACATTTCCCCCTCTTCATAACTATCAATACCAGATATTACATTTAAGAGTGTACTTTTTCCACTCCCAGATTCTCCTGTAATTACAACAAATTCTCCTAATTTTAATTCTAAATTTACTTTTGTTATTCCTGTTGCAATCATTCCTTTATTATAATAAATCTTTGATACATTTTCTAATTTTAACATTTGCTATTTCCCCTTTTTTATAAGCTCTGTACTTGCTCTAATTTTATCATAATTTATACTGTTTTCTCAATGATATTGTAAAAATAGGCAATAAAACTTTACTGCCTATTAATGTTATTTATATTAATTTTCTTCATAACCAATAGTGTTGGGTTCACTAATTTCATCATCCGTAATAGAGTCAAAATTGTACTCATAATTAGTAATATATTCTTTTTTATTATTATTGTTTTCTTTTGTGATCTCAATTACTTTCATTGTTAATCCAGTTTCTTTATCTATATATGCTTTCGTTGATATAACATCTTGTAACATTAATTGATTTCCACTTAATTTTCCATCTATAACATAATATTCTTTTCCATCTATTGTTTCTGTAGAAACTTTTGAAGTAATACATTTTATAAGTTTATCTATAAAAGAATTTGTGTCAATGGTATTATTTATTTTTGCAACTCTCAAGGCATCCATACTATTAACATCAGTTACTGTTACTTTTTTAGTTTCTTCAAAAAAGGTATAATTCTTACATTCGTTTCCATTTTTTAATTGAATAACTGTCATTGGTTTATCTTTATACTTTATTATTAACTTATCTATATCATTTTTAATAAATCTTTCTGTTATTGACTTTTCTGAATCTATTTTAGAATACATATTCTCACTTTTTTCATACTTGCTAATTTTTTCTTGTAAATCATTAAATATTATAACTTTTCTAATCGTATTTATTGCAAAAATAACTAATAATATTACTAATATTGCAACGATTATTTTCCATAATTTTATTTTTTCTTTTTCCATAATTTTATCCTCCAATTTCTATTTGCATTATAATAGATTCTTTAATAAATATCAAGTTAATTTATGTATGTTTTTTGTATTCTCTTATATGTTTTTTTATACTCTAAAAATCAAATACTAGCTAAATCATCTATATACATTAGCAATAAATTTTGAATTATGCAATATTTTATATATCTTTACATATAAGACGAAGCAAGTTCATTTTCGTTACATTTTTTGTAAAATTTATTTTAAATATTTATTATATAATTCTTTTGCATTATTAATTGCATCCTCTTTAGATATTCCACTTTGTTGATAAGGATATATTGTGTAATCTCCCTTTTTTAAATAAATTCTCCAATTAGCAGAAAAATTATTTCCACAATAATCCACAAAATTATTTATAATATCCATTGCTTTTTCTAGTTCTTCATATGAATCTATTTTCATATATGTATCATAGTCTAAAATATCTTCTGTTTTATTTTCGATTATTATAAAATTTTCTTTTTCTTTACTTTCCCATCTTTCAAAGTAATATTTATGACAATTATCAGAATAATCTTCGCTTAAACTTCCAAATTTTCTTATGGCAGTAAATTGAATTTCGTTATTATCTGATACTTGAAAAACATATTTGCCATTTTCTTTTTCATCTATATCTTTATAGATTAAATCAATTTTTGTATTATACATATTTTCTATTGTTTTTTCTGGTTTTACATTTGTTTTTGCATTTATATTAGAAATAATCAAGTCAAAAATCAAGAGAACGCTAGCTATAACTATTATAATAGTTATAATTTCTCCAATTTTAATTGTTTTTCCTGCTATTTTCATTCCTTTTACAATAGTGTTTACTCCTTTGTATTCTCTTTTTTCGCCTATTTCTGAAAAATCTACTCTAAACTTTTCCTTTTGTTCTTCTTTTCTTCTTTCTTGCCATTTTTCTAATTCTTCCCAATCTTCTTTATTTCCCATATTTTATCCCTCTAATCTTCACTACAAATGACTACTTCTTGTTTGTATTATAACAAAGGACAGGTAATTATCTGCCCTACTTATTAATTTTATTTTATTCAATAACTCCTGCTATACATTTATTAAACATATACATTTCTATACTTATTATTTGCTCATTTTCTTTTGTTACATCTTTTTTTACATTTACTTTATAGCCTAATCCTTGATATATTATTGTTTTATATGTCAAATCTGTTTCTTCCATTTTTATTGCAAATATTGGCTCTCTAAAGCTATGTACTCTGTTCATATCTATTGATAATATGATACAATATAAAGTTACTATAATTATTATAATAGATAACACTATTTTTAAAGTTTTTTTACAAAATTTAATTACCAAAAGCATTGCTAACAATAATATTATAAAAATTCCTATCATAAAAATTCCTATCATAAAAATTCCTCCTATTAGACAAATTACTTGTTATGATGATTATACCATAGAATAAAATAATTAACAACATCAAAAAACAAAATGGTACTAACCCATCAAAAACAAAATGGTACTAACCCAACTTTGAGTTAGTACCATTTTTCATCTTTTCTTTTATTTAGAATAAACCACTCTTTTTATTTCACTATTTATTATTATCTTATTACCTATTGTAGTTCCATTGGAATCTACTATTTCTACAAAATACTCATTATTTTCTTTAATATCTAAAATCGTTGCTTTATTGTCATTCTTCAATTCTACTACATCAAATCTCTTATATCTCATTTGTTCCCTCTCCACTATTTACTTATATAACATTTTTTAAAATATTTCAACTAATATAATGGTGTTCCATATCCTAATATGACACCACTATTTATATCATAATCTTTTTGTTTACACATATCTCCGCTTGAATTACCCTCTATTGTATAAACTCTGCCATTTTGTGTCTTTTCTACAATACCAACGTGATCTGCTTGTCCATCATTGCTATCTGCCCAATCAAAAAATATGATATCTCCGTGCTTTTGGGGTATAGCCTTGTTCTTGCCATAATCCACAAGTTTTAAACCAAGCAACTCCCTCACTTTCACAACCTGCAAATTTTGGAATAGTACCACTTTCTATATAACCACATTCGTTTGCACACCAACTGACAAAACAAGCACACCATTCTACTCTTGAATTAAAACCATACCAAGACCAGTAAGGTTGACCTCCAACATTTCCAACTTGTGCTAAAGCAACCTTTACAATATCACTACTTCCTGTTGATGTACCATATAAAACATAAGACCACATATAATTGTACTCATCTTTTTGTAATTCTGCTATTTGTTCTCTTTGTTTGCTATTGAAATTATACTTTTGTATCATTTCATCAACTGATTTATTTTGAATATCTATATATAAAATTTTTTTTTTAACTTTTTCTTTTTTCATATTTCCTTTATCATCTGTTGTTTCAATTTCTTTTTCTTGTGTTTCTACTTTTGATGTTATAATATTCATCTCCCAAAATATAGTTTTCAGTTTGTTAATTTTATTATCATCAAGAGTTACAACATCTGCCCTATCATCTCCATTGCTTACTAAAACTGTATAAACACATAGAATATCTTTCCATTCTGCCCTATTAGACTTTATTTCATATTCATCGTGTTCGTTATTCTTTTGAATATCTGTAATTTTATTTGTAAATTCAATATTTATTTCACTTATTACAGAACTCATTGTTTTATCTCCTACACCATCTTCACTTGAAAAAAATATTCCAAATATAGAACTACAAATGAGTGCTATTAAGCATATTAAAATTATTATAACAAAGGCTACCCACCCTCCTGCTATAATTGCAGAAATAAGTGCTTTAGTTCCTGCAATTATTGCTTTAATTGTTGCAATAGTTGCTTTTACTGCCAATTTTATACCTTTAGCCGTTGCTTTTGCAGTAGCTTTCGCAATTTGATATGTTTTTTTTGCACCTTTTACAGTTGCTTTCGCAGTTTTTTTGCCTGTTTTATATGCCCCTTTTATAGTTTTCCCTGTTGTTTTATATGTTGCCTTTCCAGTTTGTTCTGCTTTTTTTATTGTTTTCTGTGATGTTTTAATATTTTGCCTTGCTGTCTTTTCAGCTTGTTTTATACTTCTATTTTGTATCTTTTGTTTTATTTTTTGACTACCATTTTTTATATTTTGTATTGTTTCTCTTGTTGCTTTTCTTCCATATCTGTCAAAATTATTTATAGCTTTATCAGTTGCAATTCTTGTTTCTTTTGAAATTCTGTTTATACTGTAATTGTTAGGGTTTGTATCTTCATTTTCATTTGTATTGTTTCTTTCTTTTATGTTTATCAAATTATCTTTTAATTTTGTTTTATAAATTGCTTTCCTGTCTATTTTCTTTATGGGTATTTCATTTTTTTCTTTTTGCTTTATTTTTATATCTGGCACATATAACACCTCCTACATACTTTTTCTTGCAACAACTACTAATCTTCCATTTTGATTTGAATATTCACAAGTTGATAATGTTATAAGTTTATCTCCATATACTGCTATTTCTTCTGTATCATAAAAAGAAAGCTCTTTACACTTATCTACAAATGTATTGAACTCTCTTTCATTTTCTGCATCATAAAATTTGTAATATTGAAAACCTGTATATGCAACTGTTTTAAATACTGCAATTATTTTATATTCTGCTTTTTTCTTCATTGTATAAAATTTTATGTTTTTGTGGTTATTGTAATATTCTTTTGATTTATAATTTTCTAACTCTCCAAACATTTTATTTCCGTTTATGTGATGACCATATATTATTAAGTTATCACTATTTTCTATATTGCAATTTTCTGCTATATATGGTGTCCCTAAAATTGAATATTGCTTGTAAAAATTTCTTCTTAAATAATAATTTGGTCTTTCTTTTGTTTGCATTATTGGATAATCTATATTAGTATTTTCTATTTTTATCCAACCTACAATATCATTGTTAATTTTATATAGTTCTTTCATATTTACTACATCTTCTTTTGTATCTTCTGCATTTTCTTTTGCAACATCTATTATTTCTTCAAATATTTCTTCTTGTTCATATTCTTCTTTTTTATCTTTAAAAATAAAAAAAATACTAATAAGCATTATGCCTATTAGTAATAACACAAATAATATTTTTATAATTTTCTTCAAACTTTATCACTTCCAATCACTAAAATGTTTTTTGTTTTATAAACGACTAATGGCTAGTGATTTCTCACTAGCCATTAAACATAGCAATTACTGAAACTTTCGTTTCAAACATAGCAATCTTTATTGATTACTTTTTATAATACTATGATACTATATTTTACTTCAAAAGTCAATTATTTATACCTAAAATTCTTCACTAATTTTTTTAGATATTTCATTCATATATTCTCCGTCTATTCTTCCTATTGTCCCAGAAAAATTCAACCTTAATAAACTAACTTTTCTTATTCTTGTTATATTTGCCCATCTCATCATCTTTTTAAATCCACTTATATCATTTAATTGTACAATTTCCGTAATCTTATTTTTTCTTGCTTCGCATTCTTTTTCTGATATTTTACCATCTGCAAGTATTTTTTCTAATTTTTCATATTCTATTGGTTTTTTTGATGATACAGGTAGCACAAATAAATCTTTATCAAAATTCTTCAATATAACTGCTGGATGCATTCCTCCAAATTCATTTCCTATATTAAAGCCAAAATCTATCCAAACTACATTGCCTCTTTTTAGCACAGCTTTTTTTGTAATTAACATTGTATCTTCATAAGAAATATTAGTATTATTAAAAACATAATAATTTTTTTGACGAATATAGTTATTATCAATTATCTGTTTTAAATTTTTATTTGCCTTTTTATAGCTAAATTCATCTATCTTGTACTTTGGCAATGTATATTTTACTATATTTTTATAAATATAATTATCATCTTTTTCATTTTCTATTTTATCTGTTTTTGACTCTATCCACGAAAAATATAACTTACCTCGTTTTAAATCGTTCTCTGAAGTTAATAATTTTTTAAATTGTCTTAATTTCTTTAGACAACTTACATATACTTTTTTCAATTATATAGTTCTCCTTTTTTTTCTTTTTCTACAATTATACCACATATTTTGATAAATTCCATATATAAATAATATTTTTTATAAAACTTCTTTCGGCTTCGTTGTCATTAGTTTATATAGTTCTGTGTTTTTTGGAAATTTATTTTCAAATGGCACTATTGAATTTCTTACTTTTATTAGTCCCGCTCCTATTCCAGAGTTTGTAATAAAATTCAATTCTGTATCTGGTATATGCAATAATTCGGCTAGTTTATCTCTATCTGATGTTGATTGATTTAACATTATTATAAGTTCACTATTAGATAGCATCAATTTTGCTTTTTTATTTTCTATTATTTCCTCTATATTTTGCGTAATTCCAGTTGCACACCCTCCGTATTTTCTTATTCTTTTCCATAGTTTACTCATAAATAATGAAGTATATTGATGTTGGAATAACAAGTATATTTCATCTATGAAAATATATGTTGTTTTTCCTGCTTTCCTATTTTTTGAAATTCTATTGATGATATTGTCTAATATAACAAGCATTCCTACTGGCATTAGTTGCTCTCCCAAATCAATTATATCATAGCAAATTAGTCTATTGTTTACTTGCACATTAGTTGGTTTTGCAAAAGTGTTCAAACTTCCCTTTGTAAATAATTCTATTGATAATGCTATATCTTTTGCTTGTCTTTCATCTTGTTTTAATAACACTTGTCTAAAATCTTCAAGTGTTGGTGCTACTCCTTGATAATTTCTATCTTTATAATCTGCATATACTTCTTTTACACACCTATCTATCAATGTTTTATGACCACTTATTTCTGTATCATTTCCCATTATTTGCTCACATAAAGATAATACAAACTCTGCCTTGTCTTTTGTTGGGTCTTTTCCCTCGCCATAGTTTTGATTTATGTCTAAAGCATTTATATGATTATTGCTATTTGCTGATATTTTAATTACCTCTCCACCTAAATTTTGAATAAGTGATTTGTATTCCGCTTCTGGATCAATAATAATTATATCTGCATCTTTATCTTTTAATGCTATTTCTGTTATTTCTTGTTTAGCAGTAAAACTTTTTCCACTACCGACTTACACCCAAAATAAAAGAGTTACCATTTAGCAACTCGTGTCTATTTATTAGTATCATATTTTTTGAAATAACATTTTTTCCATAGTAAATTCCGTGTGTATCTTGTACCTCTTGTACTTTCATTGGCATAAATACAGATAAACTCTCGGTTGTTAATGTTCTTGTTACTTCTATCTTTTTTACACCATAAGGCATTACTGTATTTAGTCCATCTAATTGTTGGTACTTTAATTCTCCTAACTGACATAGATGTTTTCCTGCTATGCTCTTTAATGTTTCTGTGTCATTGTCAAGTTCTTCTTTTGTATCTGCAGTATGCACAATAGTTATTGTTGCTAGAAACATTTTCTGGTCGCGTGTTACTAGGTCATCCAAAAACTCTTTGCTTTCTTCTCTTTGTTTTTGTAACTCGTATGGTATTTCTGCTGAAAAGTTATTGTTTTCATTTTGACTTTTTTGCCACCTTGCAATATTAGTTTCTACACCCATTCTTTTATTCTCTGCCATTTTTATTGCTTCTTCCATTGGAACTGGTTTCATATCTATACTTAACATCATATTTTTATTTAATTCTGTTAGTTCTGATATAATATCATCTCTAATAAAGTTTGCAAACTCTTTTATAAATAATACTCTACCATATCTATTACCCATTTTGAAATAATCTGTTTTAAATTCAAAAGTGTCTGGACAAATATAATCTTTAAAACTATGTCCTTTTTGCATTGTTGCTTTCATATCAAAACTATACAAATCTTCTTCGCCACTTCTAAAGAAATCATAAAATATTCTTAATCTTTCCTTTATATCTAATTCTGTTAGTTTTGAATCAAGTTTTGCAAACGAATTTCCTAGTTCTGTTTCTGTCCTATTAAAATAATTATTTGCATCTTCAAGGTGTTTCTTATCAATAGTAATAGTTAAAAACTTATCTTGTATAATACCTTGTGCTTCTGTTGAGTTATGCAATAACATATCATTGATTTCTTTTCTATATTTTGTTAGTTTATCATTTCCTACTGGTATTTTTACTTTATTTTCAAAGTCAATTTTATTCAATTTTCTATTGATTATTGTTATTTTGGGAAAACACGCATAATCAAGTAAATTTAATATGCTTCCATATCCTAAAAACATTCTTTCTTGTTCTTCTCGCCCTGCTACCATATAGTTTAGATCTTTAAATCTAAATGTTTTTGAATATTTATTCCACCCAACTTGAAATGTTCCATCTTCGTATATTTTCTTTATTGGTATTGCTTGTTGCACACTTCTTGGTACTTTGTTGCTTTCCTTTTCTTTTTTTATTTTTAGCATTTCTAATATTTTTTGTAGTTTCACTTTTCATTTCCTCCTTTTCAATTCTCTTATACTCTGGTTTTAAAAGTTCATAATACATATTTTCTGGTTTGAATAATAATACTTTTGGCATTAAAATTTCTGATTTTATAAAGGCTATTATAAATTTTTCTGCTGTCATTCCATTGTATTTAACAAATCCTAATACAGCAAATGGAACAGCACCTAATATACATACCCACGATAGAGTTTCTAACCCCATATAGTTTCTTAACAAGAAATACAATAATACTGCTACTCCACAAGCAAGTAGAGAAAATATAAATTGCCTCATAGATAGTCCAAAAAATATTGATTCTTTATATTCTCTTATCTCTTTGTTTATTTTTATTTCCATTTGCTATCTTGCCCCCTTTATTCTTGCCATTTGTTGTTCTAATGATGCTACTTGTCTATTAAATTCATCATTTACACCTTTAAATATATCTCGCATATATTCGTGTATTTTTGTGCTACTTCTTTTATTTGTTGTAACTCTGTATGAATAATTACCAGTTGCAAAATCATAATCTACTAACCTATTATTTATAAAGCCTTGTGTTGCAAGTGGAATTTTTATTCCATATCGTTTTGCTAAATATAAAAAGCAATTTTGAGTTGTTAGTCCGTTTTCATAGTTATTGTTTTTATAATATTCTAAATCTTGTGATTCCACATTTTTGTTATATCTAATTTGTGTTTTTATCTTTTCAACATCACTTTCAAATTTGTTATTAACTTTCTCAACTTTTGCTTTCTGTTCATCTTCTATTCTTTTTTTATTTGCTTCGCTTTCTTGTCTATTTTTTTGTATTATTGTTTCTCTACATACTTTTGCTTTTTCATAAATTTCTGGATAGTATATTGAAACATACTTTAATTCACACATATTAAAATATCTACCATTTTCAACTTTCTTATAAAAAAAATCTTTTAAATTTATTTTAGATAATTTCTCCATAACATTTCTGCAATAAACTGTACTTTCAACAAGAGTTTGGTCTAAAACTGCATTTATAAAATGTTCAAATTCTATTCCTGCAATATTCATTTTCCAATATTCATTGTTTTTATCTTTTATTAGCATTTCTTGAAATCTCTCATCTCGTTCTGTCTTTAATACTGCAAATTCTTGACCTTGATAATCAACTTTTGAAACAATTTTATTTGCTTTTATTAGTTTATTATCTTCAATAATCCATACTTTCTCTATATTATCTCGTACTACCATAACTACTCCTTTCTATCTTTCTTTATCTTTCTTCTTTTCATTAGTTTCTTTAATATTATCTAATTTCTTTTTTGTTGCTTCATATTCTGCTTCTGTTAAATAACTATACAATTTCAAAAAATTGTCTTTACTTAATTCAACAAAATCCCTCATTTTCTCTTTATCATCAATAAAATCTAAATTTTTTTCATCTTTTTTTATTTTTGAATATAATACTTCTTTTGGTGCAATTTCTTCTAATTGTATCATTCCATATTTACTTTTAGAAATTTTACATATATCATCTAATTCTAAATAGCCTAATAATGCATTTAAACTTTCTAATAAAGCATCTTCATTGCTATAATATGGTCCTCCACCATCTCCACCGTGATAAATAACTTCTTGCAAAACTCTATCAAGATATTTAATTGTCTGTCTTTTATTTATACTACTGTTTTTAATTATTTTTCCTCCTATAATCCCATCATTTCTCTTACAACTCTGTCGCTCATTTTAACTGTTCCAACTAATACAAGCATATTAAACACCAATTCTCCTACATAACTCCATACTTGATTTACTGCTTGTGCATTCGTGTCAACTACTGGTGGAGAACTTGCAAATTGTGAAAAGATTATACAAGCAAGTATTATAATTGCTCCCTCTAAACATACTGCACAAAAACTTTTTATAAAACTTTTTCCTATTTGTTGACTAGGCTCTCCTGCAAATGTTGAGAGTGGTATAGGTGCTAGTGCTGTATAAAGATATATTTTGAAAAATCTACCATAGACAGAAAGTATCATTACAAATGATAAAACTGTTACTAATAGTCCTCCGTATAAGTGTAACTGCCCAAAGTGGTATGCTTTCAAAAAATCCACAACTTTCTATTGCTGTTATCATTTCTTGTGGTAAAACAGATTGTGTTGCTCCTCCTATTCCTGCTGTTGACATTATTGTTTGTACTATTCCTTGTGTTATTTTAAATACTGCTAACATTAGTTCTAATCCATAAGTTACTACAGTTTTTGTTAAGATAAATCTTATAAACAATTTCAAAACTTGCTCTGGCTTTTTTACTTCTGCAAAACTGCCGACAAGTTTTTACTATTCCAAATAAAAAGAACAGTACAAGTAATGCTAAACCTATTGCTTGTATTGCTCCATTTATATTAACAATTACATTCCATATTGTACCGACCTTTAAAAGTTTCTGGTGTTTGTGTTATTAGATTCCATATTTCACTTAATTTTCCATTCCAAGTATCCAAAGCATTTTGTAAATTTCCTACTACCCAGTTATCTGACAATTTTTCTCGCCTCCTATTCTTTGTATAGCAATATTATAGTAGTCTTTGTCTATTTCAAATCCTATATAATTTCTATTAGTTCTAATACAAGCTAGTGCTGTACTACCACTTCCTATACAATTATCTAATACTAAATCTTGTTTATCTGAATATGTCTTTATTAAATATTCTAATAGTTCTATTGGTTTTTCTGTTGGATGCCTACTGTGTGCAGGATGGCTTTTTTGAAATCTTAAAATACTAACAGGGTATTTCTCTATACAACCTTTTCTCAAATCATTTTCTACTTTAAACTCTCCATAATTATTATTAGTAATTTTCTTATTACAATAGTTTTTTCCTTTGCTATGCAGTGGTTTTCCTATTGAAAATTGGGGGTTATATTTAGGTTGATGTTTATAAAATACTGCTATTTGCTCGTGTTGTCTTAAAGGTTGTTTGTTCGCATTTAAAAAACCTGTTGTTAAGATTTTGTCCCATACCAAATCATAATGGAATAACTTTCTATTACTATTTATCAAATCTATATAAAATTTTCCTTGTGCAAATAATAAAATACACCCATTATCTTTTATAATTCTTTCATACTCTTTCCATAATTTATCTAATGGTAATTTTTCGTCTTTTTCATTATTTGTTATTCCGTATGGTAAATCTGCCACTATTAAATCAATAGAATTATCTTCAATTTCTTGCATTCCTTCAAAACAATCTTTATTGTAAATTCTATTTATTTCTAACATTCTTGCCTCCTCATAAAATAATTTAAGGACAAGTATTAAAACTTGTCCCCTTTTATCCACCTGTAATTAAATCTAATATTTCTTTTGCAAATGTTATTATTACTCCTCCGTGCTAAAGTCATAAAACCGATTTGCTCTTTGTGATGGATCGTGGCTCTTTAACGCTAAACCTATTTGCACAATTCCCCAACCTAGAAGTATCATTCCTATTGCTCTAATTATTCCAAATATAAATGTTGATAGATTATTTATAACACTTAATGGGTCATCTGCTCCAAAAACAGTTGTACTTTGTGTTACAAATAATACAATTATTGTTATTCCAATAAAACTTAATTTTTTAATATTTTTTGTTATCAATTTCTTATTGATTATTTTCTTTTTCTCTTTCATTTTCATATTCCTCCATTAAATAATAATTTTCTATATCTTCTTCTGACAAAAGTTCTGTTGTAACTTTTTCTGTCTGTTTTATCTCTTGAATATCTTTTATTTTTTCTGTATTTATTTCATCTGGTTTTAATTGTGATATGCTAACATTTGCCCTTTGTGATGTTCCGTGTTCATATACTTTTGCTTGTCCGTCTGTTGTGCCTTTTACATTTGGGTGTTTTAGAATATCATATTTTCTATCCACTACTGGCTTTTCTCCTCTAATCATTAAAATTGCTTTATCATTATCTAACATTCTAATTTCATCTTGTGTTAATAGTTCTCTACCTGCAAGTTGATAATTAGTTGAATAACTACCACTATGCCCTGTACTTTTTCCGATATGTGTTAGTATCAATTGTTTCTTTTCCGTAGTAATTCTGATATATACTTATAACTTGATTGTTCGTTTCCTCCTAAATATAAAAGCTCATCACAGTTACCAACTATTGATTCCCAACTTTTTTCAAACAAGGCTTTTAATTGTGATAGGTTTTGTATTATTATTGAAACTGATATATTCCTTGAACGCATTGTTGAAAGTATTTTTTCAAAATCATTTGGCAGGGCAACATTGGCAAACTCATCCATTACAAAATGCACAGGTATTGGCAATGCTCCTCCGTGTTCATAGTCTGCTTTATAATAAAGCACTTGAAATATTTGTGTATATAACATACTTACAAGAAAATTAAAATCCGTATTGTTGTCTGGAATAATAGCAAATAATGCCATTTTTTCCTCTCCTAGTTTATCTAATTCAAGTTCATCTGTTTTTGTTATTCCCTCTATTGTGTCAAGATTAAATTTCTCAAGTTTTGAAGCAAGTGTAACAATTATTGATTTTAATGTCTTTCCTGCTCCGACTATGATAATCTTTGTAATATTTAACTGCTATATGATTTGGATTTTTGTGTTCTAATCTTTTAAATAAAATATCAAGAGGACTTTCATAGTCCTCCTCATCTTCTTTTGGTTTTCCTGCTCTCATCATTTCCGAAGCCATTGGAAAGTTTTGCTCATCTTCTGGAGCTTCATATTTCAAATAATAAAATAATGATGATAGAAGCATAGATGCAGAAATGTCCCAGAATGGATCTTGTGCTTGACTACCTTTTGGTGTTGTACTTTTAAAAAGATTTCCTACTAATTTTTGAATATCATTATCATCTTTTATATATACAAATGGATTATAACAATGACTTTTTTCTGTATTAACCAAATCTAAAACTCTTATTTTATAGCCTTTTTCTTTTAACAAATTTCCCGTATCTCTTAAAATCTCGCCGTTTTGGGTCAAGTATTACATAAGAGCAATTACATTGCATTACATTAGGTTTAGCATAAAATCTTGTTTTTCCTGCACCACTACCACCAATTACTAAAACATTCAAATTTCTTCTGTGTTTTCTTGCATTTAAACCTAGCAGAACATTTTGTGTTAGTATTTTGTTCTGGCTCTTTGGTAATTGCATATACTTTTTGTTTATTTGTTTTGCATTGCCCCATATTGCAGAGCCATATTCTTTACCTCTCCTATAATTTCTTCTACTAGACATATAAATTCCTATACCTAGTAAATATACAAATAAAAAAATAAGAACAGTTTTTAAGCTATTCTCACAAAATTCTATTTCAAATGGTGTATTCATTTTTTGAGGTAAAGTATTTATGATTTCCACTAATCCACCATTTATATTTGGTGCTATTAGTAGGGATAACCATATTACTGCAATTCCTCCTAAACAAGCTAAAACAATGTCTGCTGTTTTATCATTATCGTTCACACATTTCCCTTTCTTTTTTGAATTTAAACTTACATTTTTTCTTTGTTGGGGCTTTTATTACTTTTGTTAATATTTCAGTTATATACTCTGGATTTTGCTTTTCTTTTATCATATTATTTCTTTTTTCGTTTATAAGAGTTATAACTGTATTAAATTCGTATTGGTCTAATTCTACTACTCTTTCATTTCCCATTTTATTCTACCTTTCTTGTTCTTTATTTTTTCTTGATTTTGCTTCTTGTTCAAAATAACTGACAATTTTAGAATTTATTGTTGTAAAATTTGTTCTAATATCGTCTAATTCTACTCTTATGTCTTTTCCTTTTTCTTTGCTTGATAAGTCATTTGGTAGATTAGAAAAATCAAATTGTGAGGTTTCTAATCCATATTTTTTACATATCATATAAGAAATACAATAAGTTTTAAATTCTTTCATTTCTCCATTTTCAACCCCTTGCATTTCCATTCTTGCAATTTCTTGTATAACTGTTTTTAACAAATAGTCTGATTTTAAACCTCTACACATATATAGTTTATTTTCGTTCTCTACATACTCTGCACCTTTTTCTCCGTTTGGTAATACATCAACAACTTCCCTTTTTGCCTTACAATCTTTAAATAATGCTAACAATATATCTTTATCTGTATATTCTCTTTCTTCTGGTATAGGTGCATTAGTTTGTGATATATCGTATTCTTCTTTTGGATTATAATATACTTTTCCATTTGCCTTATTTGGCTCTAATATTGTTATTGATTTTGCATCTTGTATAAGTTCATAACCTCTATCAATCCAATCTTGTTTTTCTTTTATTTGCATAGCATTAGGCTCTGTTTCTAATATTAGCATACAATTTCCAACAGAATATTTTTCAAATCTACTTAATATATTCAAATATTGTGTAAATAAATTTCCATCTTTTGATAATTTAAAAGACATATCATCTATCTTTTTGTATGCCTCATTTCTTTTCCTATTTTGTTCTTTCCAATTATTATTTTTATTGTATGGCTTATTATAATTGTTATTTTTACTTTTGTTATTTGTTCCTAATAAATCTTCAACGATTTCATCCATTTTATTTGCTCCTCTCTCTAATTCTATTTCTTTTTCTTCTTTTCTTCCTATTGTTTTGTGTTTCTAAATGTTTAGGCTCTTTAAAGTGTTTTCCTTTGTTCCTTTCATTTTCTTGCTTTAGATGTTTTTGCTCTTGTTTTTCTTTTATTACCGTATTTCCTGTTGCAACTGTTTTTTCTTTTGCAATTTCATTTTCTTCTTTTTCTTTTAATTCATTAGTAATTTGCTCTAGTTCCTTTTTTACTGACTTTTTCCCATTATTATATAAATTATCGTTTTCTAATTTGTTCTTGGTATTTAAGGAACTCTCTAACTGATTGTTTTCTTCCGTTTTTTCATTACTGGGAGAATATTCTTGCATAACTTCTGTTTGTTCTAGTTCCTCTGGCTCTGCTAATAATTCATCAACCATTTTTTCATCTTCGCTTTTTTCTTCTATTGCTTTTGCCTTTTCTTCTTTTTCCTTTTCTATTTCGTGTTGTATTGTAGCTATATCTGTAAAATTAAATCTCTCTGCAATTCTGTCAACTTTTGAAGCATCTTCTTGTCTGACCATAATATCAACAAGTCCGTCAATTTTTTCATTCTTTTTATCTGCTAATACACAATATAGAACTCCATATTTTTTTGCTTCTTGCGAAAACTTTTTCAAATCTTCTGACCTTATTGTAAATATTTTTAGTTCTTTACCAGTTTTTAGCATATTAGTAAGTCTTGTTTTTCCTTTTGTTTGCTTATTATCTTTTGATAATGCAATAAGAAATGTTATAAGATTTTTTGACCCCTCTCCTGCAATTTTTAAAGTAAACCCTACACCATCTAAATAAATTTTTATAAGTTCTTCAGCTGAATCTGATGAGTTCATTGTTTTTCTCCTTTCCTTTTTGATTTTCTTTTTCCTTTTCTTGCATATATTCCATACTTTCCTTTATCTTTTGTTTTCTTTCTTCAATATCTTGGCAATATCCCACCTCCTTTTTTAGTGTAAAAATACTATTTGATAACTGTAGAATTTCATCACACAATTTTTGTCTTTCATCTGCATTAGTAGTTTTTTGTCTTTTTCTTCTTAAAATTGTTCTTGTGTGCATTTGGTCATTCATTTTATCAATAGTTTGTTTTTTATATAAATAAAGTTCCTCCGTAGATTTTATATTATTTCTACAAAGGAACTTAATTTCATTAGATATTGTATCCATTTTCTTGATGTCTTTTCTCATATCTTGTGATATTTTAACTTTATTTCTATTATTAGGAAATTTTTTTAACAAATAACAATAGTATAAATATAGTCTGTATAAACTCCCTCTTTCTTTATTCAAATTGTATTTATTTTTTGAATAATATCTTTTTACTTTTGATCTTGCTTCTGGAAATGGTACTCTTGGAACTTGTGAATTTAATATTCTATCTTCAATATTTGATATAGAATATTCTTCGCCAAAATTTCTTTCAATTCTTATATTTCTTTTATATGGTGGTCTGCATACACTTATTTTATTTGCTCTTATTGTAATTGTATATCCCATATCTTCTAAAATCTTTTCAAAATTTTTATAAGAATATGCTTGTGATATTGCATAATCAATATCTTCTTTTGCATTAGTATAATAATCTGACTTTTGAATATATGAAGTATAATATTTTGTATAATCTATCTTGTGCCTACCACACGGCTTTTCTTCAAGTACACTTAATCCATACTCTTTGCATAGATCGTCTGATGTTTTTCTCATTAGTGCATAATTCTCTCTTGTATTCCTATATTTTCTTCCATCAACAAATGAAACAGAATTTAATAGAAAATGATTATGCAAATGATTAGTATTAAGATGTGTTGAAACTACAATCTCATATTTATCTCCCCAAAGTTCTTCTGCAAGTTTTACTCCAATTTCGTGTGCAACTTTTGCTGTTACCTCTCCCTCTGCAAATGATTGAAATCCGTGATATGCAAGTACACCTTTTGTTTTTCCATATCTTTTTTTAGTATATATCATATCTCGTAGTGTATTATCTTCACTACAATTTATTCCAGTTACATATAATTGTTTCTCTGTTTTAAAATCTGCTTTTGTATATTCAATAGCATTGTGTAAATCTTTATACCAGTTTTTATTTTCTGTTTTCTCTGGATTAGTCGTATATTTTATAACTTTATCAAGTCTATTTTCAACTTTCCACAAACTTGTTGTTGCCACATTTACCACAACCTTTCCCTTATCAATGTTCTATACTCTTGCCATTTTTTAATTTCAGCTTGTAAAATTCTTTCATCATAAGACTTATTCCAATATGAACTTCTTTCCAATTCATTTAATACTCTTATGAAATCATTTAATGGTTTTATTATTGTATCGTAAACAGTTTTATCTGGTCTTTCTTTTATTTCACATCCTAAAGCAGATTCTCTCATAAAATCAGAAACAGTTTTACCTGTTTTATTTGCTTTTGATTTTATTTTTTCTAGCTCTGTTGGATTAACTCTTATTCGTAGCATAAAATCTCTTGTTTCTTCTTTCAATTTTCTGCTCCTTTCTTTATTCTTTTAATGGGGATTGGGGCATTGCCCCATAATTTAACAAATGTAGCCACATTTGTCTTGCTTGTTAGGACAATAAATCTTTATCTACAATAATACAATTTTCACATTTTTCACATACAATTTCATCATATTCTTTAGGTAAATCGTCTTCAATTTCTGTTTCACTTTCTTCGTCAAGTTCTTCATCATCTTCATTGCAATCTTCTATATAACTTTCAACAATATCTTCTTTTATTTGTTTGATTATTTTGCTAATTAGCTTATTCAATTCTTGCTCATTTTTTATAGAAATCTGCTCTGTTTTTTCTTCATTTTCTTTGCTAAAATCATTTGAAATTTCATCTAGTTTTATTTCATAAACTTGATTATTTTTGTCTAAATTTTTGAATAAATATTCTTCATTTGTACTTAATAATTCAATAGCATTTTCCAATGCTTCTTGTTTATTTTTAGCCTTTATTTCTATTTCCTTTTCTGCTACTTTTTTTATTATAAACTTAAAATTTTTCATAACTTTATCTATTCCTTTCTGTTTCTTTTTTTTTATTATTTTCTTGTTGTTTTAGTCCTAAAACTCTGCATAAATATTCATTATAATCTTTACCGAATTTTAGGAGTTTTATCTATAATTTCATACTTGTCTGAAAGAATAGTTTGTAATGCTTTTGTTGCATTTCTTCCTGCTTCATCATTGTCTAAACATAGTACAATCTTTTTAATTTCTGGGTGTTTATCTAAATATTTTTTTATTGCAATTGGTACTTTACTTTCTTCAATTACTTTTGCAGGTTGATAAACTCCTGCAAGAGAAATCATTGTTTTATCTTCCCAATTTTGTCCATATAATTTAAAAAAGGAAGCAAAAGATAATAAATCTATTGCTCCCTCAAATATATAAATTGTATCTGTTTTTATATTAGATTCTAACCTAAAAGAATAATTTTTGCTACTGCCTGTTGCATCATTTTTAAACTTACTATTGTTTGTTGCTCTACACCCTGCATACTTTGCATTTCCAAACTCATCATAACCGACAAATACAACATTATGATAGTTTTTTTCTTCATAAATCAAATGTTTTTCAATACATTTTTGTAATATTTCTTGGTCAATTCCTCTTGATTTTAGATATTGTTTTGCTCTGTTTTCGTTGTTATTTCTCTCTGGTAAAATCAAGTGTCTTTCTATTGCTTTTTCTTGTGTTTGTATAATAATTGGTGTTTTCATATTCATTCTGTCTGCAACAATTTTTGCTGATAAAGGGTATGGTATATTTTGCACTTTTTCCATATAATCTACTGCATTTTTTCCTCCTATACCTACAGAACACCAATTCCAATATCCATTAGAAATCTTTAAACTATCGTGTGTTTTAGTACACCATTGTGTTCTTGTTTCTCTTACAAGTTCTTGTGGCTCACAAGTTGCTAAATATGTTAATAAATCAACTTGTTTTGCTTTTGCAATTATATCTGGATGCACCCATATTCCCTTTTTTGACATAGGCTATCATCTACTTTCTTGCTTTTTTTGTTTATTTTCTTTTTCATACTCTGAAGTAATTACATCTATTGTATCAACTATTGTAGGATATATTGTTTCTCCTAATCTTCCGTCTGCATTTCGCCAATCTTCATAACATTCTGAAAGTAAACCATCTTGTTTAAGCATTGCCTTTATTTCTGTTTCATCTAAATTCATTTCTTTTATTTGTCCTATAATTTCATCTTTTACAGTTAATTCATAAGCACGATCTATAATTTTTTCTGGTGTGCATTTTTTTAATTCTTCAATCAATTCTTTATATTCTGAGTCTAATTTTTCTTCAAGTTCTTGCTTTAAATCTTCAATTTTTTCATCTATTTTTTGTTTATATTTTTCATCTTGTCTGGCTTCAATTCGTGCATCAATTTGCTCTCTTAAAGTTTCATTTTCTATTTCTTTTAACATTGTTTCTTGCACTTTTTCTGCATTATTTCCAAAGAAATATTTGTCCTTATAACTTGAAAAATATACTTTATAATCAAAGTTTTTCATCATTTGGTATAGTTCCATTTCTATTCCACTTGCCCACCATAAATCGTCTGTATTTTCAATTTTACTATAAGTCATACTTGGAATTTCATACTTTTTTATAAATATTTCGCCATTATTTTTTAACATTTCATCTTTTAAATCTTTATAAATTTGCTTAAAAATATCCTCTGTTTTCATACTATTTTTCACTCCTTTTACTAATTACCTTTCTTTGTCTTTTGTTTTATTTTTTTGCAGTTTTTCTTTATCAAATAAGTCTGGATTTTTCGTCATTTTTTCAAGTCTATACAGGTTATTGTCATTATTAAAATATACTGTATCTTTAATTGTTCCATATTTTTGATGCTTTAAAATTTGGTTATAAGTTAGAGTATCTTGTGTTCCTATAAAAACCCTTGTAGAGCCACTATTTCTTGCTAAATTCTTAAAAAATCCATTCAAATTTTCTATATTTTGATTAAACATTCTATTCGGAATATCTAATACCATTCTAATATTACACTTACAATCTGTTAAAATTGCAACGGAATATTCCTTTTCGTTTTGTATTTGTTTTATTAAAGCAACTAATTCCTCTCTATTAGAAATTTTTATATTATATAAAGAATTATCACTTAATTTTTCTTTAACACTTTTTATAGTATTGTTACTTAAAACTTTTTCTTTTGGCATTAAAATTAATCCCTTTGAATTTTCTTCAATAATTGAATATTTGTCTTTATTCCCCAATATAATATGACCCAAAAAACCATCAACATTTGCAACAAAATTGCGTGTTGTTTCCATATCATTTTGAGATGGTTTAGCAGAATCAGATGTGTGATTATGAGCTAAATAATATCCATCTGCTTTCAATCTATTCATTCTATTTTTCATTGTTTCATAAGTCCTAATAGGATTAAATTCAGAATATTTGTCTTTTGAAAAAAGCATTACCGCATCTGGTATTTTGCTAGTAATTGCTTCTTGACCTACTATCATATTATCTTTCATATAAAATATTCTAAATGTTTCATAACGCGAATCTCTAAATATATTACAAGTTTCAATTAAATCTTCTTTTCCTTGTATTTTTACTTTACTTAAATCTATATAACCTTTTTTGCCTACTTCTACATTTTCTAATTTGTTATAAATAATTTTTGCATTTCTGTCCAATATCTTTCTCCTTTCCAATAAAAAAAAAGCCTATAATTCTGGCTCATCTCTATCATAGTCTTTGTCCTTTTTTTCTTCCTGTTCTTCTTGTTCCTCATCATCTAGTATTTCCTTATCTTTTTCGTCTAAATTAAGAGAAATGTTGATTTCATCTAGTTCTTTCGTCAACTGTTTTAGTTCCTCCTCTTTATTAAATGGGGCTTTTACTTCTTCTTTTGCATTATTAAATTGTCTTTCTGTTTCTTGCAATTTTTCTCTTGCACTATCTAACTCTTTTACAATTCCATCAATAGCATTTTCAATTCTTGTAATATTTCCTCTTGCATCATCTCCTAAATCAATTGTATAGGTTTCTTTACCTTGCAAATGAAGAATAAATTTTTTGCTCCATCCATCTATTCCTAACAACATTTTAAGTCCTCTATGTTCTCCTATTAGTTCTAGTGTTGGGTTTTCTTTTTTCTTACAAATCTCTAATATTTCTTTACCTGCACTTTCTTTTGTATTATATGTTTTGTCATTCATAATCATAGTAGAAAATTTTTCTTCATTATCTATATGAGTATTTTCTTCTACAAGTTTTATATCACTTTCTATATTTGCAATTTTATCTTGTAACCTTTTTATTTCTACTGGATAATGCTTTACTATCATATCTTCAAGTGTATAAATTTGATTCAAGTGATTTTGCTTTAATAATTTTAATTTTGCAACTTTATTGTCTAACTCTGTTTTTCTAATTATTAACGGATTTCCTGCAGCTAAAGCTTTTATTTCTGCATACGAAAGTGCCTTATCGTCTATATCATCTGCAGAACGAACTATTGCTTTTGATGTCATTATTTGACTAATAAATTCTTGTTTTCTCTGTAACATCTGGTACATATAAGCATCAAATGTTTCCTCTGTTACATAGTTAAATATATCTATTTCGTCATTTTCATTTCCTTGTCTTACTCCTCTACCATCTTGTTGTTGTAAGTCAGATGGTCTATATGGTACATCTAAATGGTGTATTGCTTTTATTTTGTTTTGCACATTTGTACCTGCACCCATTTTTGCAGTTGACCCCATTAAAACTCTTATTTCTCCTGTTCTTACTTTTGCAAATAATTCTTTCTTTTTTGTTTCTGTATCTGCAGTATGAATAAAAACTATTTCATTTTCTGGTATTCCTTTTGCTATCAGTTTTCTTTTTAAATCTGTATAAACATCTGTGAATTGCCATTCTTTTAGTTTCCACACTCCATTTACATTTTCCATTTCAAAAGGATTTTCTTCACTACCTAATGGCTTTGGAGTAGATAAATCACAAAACACTAATTGAGTTGATTTCTTATCTTTGGTCTTTTCCCATATTTCATATACATTATTAGCACAAGCATTTACTTTGCTTCCCTCAAAATCTGGTAACATAGGATTAAGCATTCTTTGGTCAAGTGCTAATTTTCGACCTTCATTTGTAATCTTAAGCATATTATCTTCTTTAGGATTGACTTGCTTTTTTCTTATTCTTTCTGCTCTTTCTCCTAAACCTTTTACCATTGCTTTTTGTATATCACTTGGTTTTACAACTATTGTTTTACGATTTGCCTTTGGAACTGGCAATTTCAATGTTTCAGCAGTTTGTATATCTGCAATTTCCTTAAACATTGCCATTAATTCTGGTAGATTATAAAATTTTGCAAACCTTGTTTTGCTCCTATATCCGACTTCCGTGCGACATCAAGTTCCATTGCTGTTACTGTTTCTCCAAAAGTAGATGCCCAACTATCAAACTGTAATAAATTTGATTTTGCAAGAGTATTGTACTGTAAATACCTTTGCATAGTGTACATTTCTACCATTGAATTTGATATTGGTGTTCCTGTTGCAAATACAATTCCCCTGCCCCCAGTAAGTTCATCTAAATATTGACATTTCATAAATAAGTCAGAACTTTTTTGTGCTTCTGTTTGTGCTATTCCTCCAACATTTCTCATTTTAGTAAATAAAAATAAATTTTTAAAATAATGTGCTTCATCAATAAATATTCTATCGCACCCTAATTGTTCAAAAGTTACAATATTGTCTTTTCTGCTTTGGTCATTAAGTCTTTTTAGTTTTTCTTCTAGCTTTGTTTTACTCTTTTCTAATTGCTTTATAGAATAATACTCTCCGTTCATTATTTCTTAAATCATCAATACCTTTTAATAGGTCATTTATTTGCCTTTTCAATGCTTTTTCTTGTCTTTCCTTTGACATTGGGATTTTTTCAAATTGTGAGTGTCCTATAATTATTGCATCATATTCTCCTGTTGCAATTTTACTGCAAAATTTCTTACGATTATTTGTTGCAAAATCTTTTTTAGTTGCTACAAGAACATTTGCTGATGGATATAGTTGTAAAAATTCACTCGCAAATTGTTCAATAATGTGGTTTGGTACAACAAATAAAGACTTGCTACATAATCCAAGTCTTTTACTTTCCATTGCAGAAGCTACCATTTCAAATGTTTTTCCTGCTCCAACTTCGTGTGCTAACAATGTATTTCCACCATATAAAATGTGTGCGATTGCATCAATTTGATGTTTTCTTAAACTTATTTCTGGATTTATTCCACCAAATTGAATATATTGTCCGTCATACTCACGAGGTTTTATACTATTAAATTGTTCATTATAAATTTTTACTAATCTTTCTCTACGAGCTTGATCTTTCCATATCCACTCTACAAATTCTTCTTTTATCCTATCTTGTTTTGCCTGTGCTATTGCTGTTTCCTTTGCATTTAAAACTTTTTGTTCATTGCCGTGTTCATCTATAACTGTATCGTTAATCCTTATGTCTTTCAAATTTAATGTTGTTTCAATTATTTTATATGCGTTTGCTCTTGCCGTTCCATAAGTGCTATATGCTAAAACATTACCTTTATCTTCACTCTTTCCACTTATATTCCATTCAGAAGTATATTCAGAATAATGCACACTAATATTGCTTCTATTAGAGGATTGAGGTTTTAATAATTCAAACATAAATTGTTCTACCACATCTATTGGTATCCAAGTTGCTCCTAATCTTACACTTATTTCACTAGCTGACAAATCTTTTGGCTGTGCTTGTTCAAGTGCTTTTACATTTATTTCATATTGGCTATCATTTTTTGCAAATTCCTGTGCAATTTTTAATTTTTCTCTTACATTTCCGCTCAAATATTCATCTGTAGTAACATAGTTTTCTTGCATAGGTTCTTTATATATACTTCCCTCAAGGTCTTTTACAAGTTCTTGCTCTGTTTTTCCTGTAAGATTGCACATATATTCTATATCAACTTTTGCTTTTTCTGATATAGAAACAATTAAGGCATCTACACTATTGTTTACTTCTGATACTGCCTTGTGAGGTTTTATTGTTCTTTTAGTAAACATATCTGCTTTTCTTACAAATTGTTTATTCTCGTTAATAATTTCAAGTGAGCATAATAAATAATAACTACTATCTTCATTAAATGCTTTTTCATTTGCCCTACTATTTATTATTCCATAAGTTTTTGTAAAACTATCATATAGGCTATTTAATTTTAATTGCTCTTGTTTTATCTCATCTTCGGAAGCATTATCTGTTTGTAATTCTATTAGGTTTCTTACACAATCTCTAATGGCTATCATACCTTTTATTCTGCTTATTGTAGTCAATGGTAGTTCTTGTAAATACATTCTGCTATTTTCTCTATAATATATTTGATTATCTACTATGGTATAGGAGAAATTTCTTACACCTGCATCTGCAGGAATACTCGTTTCCTCCTCATCTTCTATATCTAGTTGATAATCTTCTATTTCAGAGTTTATATTTATTATTGCTTGACTTAACAAGTTCTCTAATGGAATTTCATAAGGGCTACAAGTGTCAATAGGTCTTCCATATTGACCTTTATCTCTTTTCATTTCTCCTAATATCATTTCTGGATGTTCTACAAAGTATTTATTCATTCTAAATCCATCTTCATTTTCTGCAATTTCTACCCAATCATCTTAAATATCAACAATCTTATCTCTTTTCTTTAAGAATATAATATCAGATGTTACTTCTGTTCCTGCATTTTTCTTAAATGTATTGTTTGGTAATCTAATTGCACCTATAAGTTCTGCTCTTTGTGAAATATATCGCCTTACATCTTCATTTTCTTTATCCATTGTTCCTTTACTTGTAATAAAAGCTATAACGCCATTTGGTCTTACTTTATCAAGAGTCTTTGCAAAAAAGTAATCGTGCAAAAGGAATTTATGCTTGTCATATCTTTTGTCAAAAGGTTTGTCCTCTCCAAAAGGTACATTTCCAACTGCTACATCAAAAAATGAGTCTGGCAATTCAACATCTTGAAATGCTTTTACTGCTATTGTATTTTTCTGATATAATTGTCTAGCAATTCTCCCAGATATTCCATCAATCTCAATTCCATATAATTTACATTGTTTCAAGCTATCTGGTAACATTCCCATAAAGTTGCCAACTCCGACAACTTGGCTCTAAAATATTTCCTTGTTTTAATCCCATTTTTTCAAGTGCTTCATATATTGCATTTATAACTATTGGTGGAGTATAGAAAGATGTTAATGTAGATGCTCTCGCTTTCTCATATTCTTTTTCAGTTAGTAATGAAAGAAGTTCTTTATATTCTTCTGACCAATTGTCTTTAGTTTTATTAAAAGCATCTGCAAGTCCTCCCCAACCAACATACTGTGCTAGTATTTCTTGTTCTTCTGTTGTGGCATATCTGTTTTCATCTTCACACTTTTTTAATATCTTTATTGCTTCTATATTTCTTTTATATTTTTCTTTTTGAGTTCCCTCTCCCAAACCATTATCAGTAATTTTATAGTTATTTCTATCTTTTAATGGGATTTCTGGGTGTAAATCAAAATACTCTATTTTATTTCTTCGTTTTCTTTTTATATGTGGCATTAGTTTCTTTTCAGTTTGTTCTAATTTTTCTGGAGCATTTTCTTCTACCTTGTCATCTTCTTGTACCCCTTTATTTCTTTCTTCTTGATAATTTTCAACTAATGCTTGTGCTAGATGTTTGAAATAATCAACAACATCTGCATTATGAAAATCTATTTTTACTATCATTTTTCTTATTTCTTCTTGTTCTTCTTTTGATGTTGCTTTTATATTTTCTATAACATTTCCTAACTCAAAATAATGAATTTCGCCATTTGATTCAATAGAAAAAATCTCATCAAGGTCAATTCCTTTTTCTTCAATAAAAGTATCTAACCATTCATCAAATGAACTGTCTTCTTTATTTTCTTCTATATCTTCTATTAGTGTATTTTCAATTATATCTTGTACTTTTCTTCTAGTTCTTACTTTGTCATTACCTGGATTTTCTTTTACCTTTCTATCAAATTCATTTCTATCCATTTCTTCAACAAGTATTGGAAAACTCATATCTCTCAATGCTACTCTATTAGTATCTATTGAACTAATTGAAAACTGTCTTGTACCTATATAAACTACATCTCCTACCTCATATTCATAATAAGGCAATCGTTTTTCTAATTCTGCAAGCAATTCTCTTGCTTCTACTGCTAATTCGCTATCATAATCTTCATCTTCATAACTTGCTTTTAAAAAATCTATATAATCTCTGATATTCAATTCATCATTTATATCTGCTCTTATTAGCTCTATATTATCTTCATCTGTATTTTCTGGTGGTACATTGTCCATATAAGCATACAAATCATAATCTTTTATAAATGAGTGCAATCTTTCAGCAAGTTTATATTCTTCGTCTTTTATTTGATTTTCTAATTCTGTACTTATTTTTGGTCTATCGTTTGCATCTACCCAATCGTAATACTCATCTTTTTCTATATCTGTCAAGTACCTTTCTGCACTTATAAGTTCTCTTATTCTTTTTTCAACTTGTATCCAAGTCAATCTCAACTTTGGTGCATTTTCTTTATGTGCAAAAGATAATACTATTCCTTTTGAACTATATTCTTCACATACTCCATTACCATCTGCACTTCTGCCACCTGTTCCATACTCATTTTTCAAAAAATCGGCATTTTCTTGGCTTGATAAACTTTTTGTAAATTGTTCATATATTCTAAACTTGCCCTCTGCAAAACCACTTCCCTCTTGTAAAACACTATCAATCATTTCTTGTGTAAAAGAAAAAACAGAAGTATTTTCTGCCTCTGCTATATTTTGTTTTTGTTCATTTTCAGTTAGTAAATTAAAATTATTTTCCAACTCTTTCACAGATAATATTGAAATAAAATTTTCTGTAATATCATTCCAATTTTTAAAACATTCTTCTGTTCTATTAAGATAATTACCTTTCCATAAATACAATCCATTTTGGTAACACTTATATCCAGTTCTTACATTATCTATTTCATATTCAGTATAAGCATTTCCCAATATCTTTATAATATATTCTTCAAGTTTTTCTCTATTATCTATATTTTTTTTAAAAAACTGTTCTACTTTTTCAAAATCTTTGATAATATTTGGTGCATTTTCTATAATTTTATTAACTGTTTCATCATCCTTAAATTCTTTTATATTAGAATTGTTGTTAATATCATAATAACCTAAATATAGATTAGTTCTCTCGTTACTTGTTCTTCTGCTATTAGTTTGTAGTTGTTCATTGCTTTTACCCAAGTCATTTGGTCTTTCGCTTTCAATTCTTCTGTTATCCCATCTTGTTTCGCCATTTTCTCTATTATCTGTGTTACCATTTTCGTTGCCATTTCTTGTATTTCTGTTAGATGTTTCGCTAATTGTTCGTTCATTAGTAGTATCGTATATTCGCCTTTCTTGTTCTTCTTTAGATAGTGTAACCTCATTGTTGCGAATTTCCCTGTTGGTAATTTTTCTTGTTTCATTGTTAGGTTGGGCATATTGTAGTCCCCTACTTTCGTGTATTCTAGTTCTATCATCTTCAATTCCTCCTTTGATTTTTTCTTTACTATTAGAATACTCCTCTTTTTCATTATTAACAAATGTGCGATTTTGATTTTTTTCATTTTTTTGCAAATTTATTACTGTCTTTGCAATTTCTCTTAACCCAATTTCTGCTATATCACTTATCGCAGTTCCAAGTAAAACAGTTAAATTGCTATTATCAAATTTTTTAATATAAGAAAATTCACTTTTTGCAATATATTTTTCTGGATCAATACCACATCTATTAAGCATCATATAAGCTACACTACCAAATGTTGTTTGATATACTAATGATTGTATTTCAGAATCAGATAAACTTTCTAACATAGTTCCAGTTTTATATTTTAATATTGATGACATATAGTCTTGTATATTATCCATTACCATATTATTTGCTGTTGTAATAATTGCATCTACAAAACTACTATTTTCACTTATATCTCCAAATTTTGCTTCTAAAGAGTCTATAATTTCACTCTCGTATTCTTGTTTTATGCTCCATAACTTATATGGTGTATTTTTATAATTATGAGTATCTGCTACATCAAAAACTAATCTAAATGGATATTTACTATTTTCATTTTTTGAGAATACAAATATATAATCTGCATCTTTATTAACCCATCTATGAACTTTCTCATTCCATTCTTCCATTTCTGCACAAGCAGTTGCATTTGGTCTTTGTGCAAAAATTAAAATTTGGTCATTAAAACTATACTTAAAGTTCCAAGAAGCAGTTTTTAAAAATGATAACCAGTTATCTTCACTTTTTGTTATATCATTTATTGTATCTTTATAAAGTTCTCGTGTTTCAACAATTTTTCCCATTTTGCACCTCCTTGTTATTAAGTTTCAAATAGAATTTTAAACCAACTTTTATCTTGTATCATTTCTTGTATTTTCCATATTATTTCTACATCTTTCATAGTTATTTTGTCTTGTTCTTTCAGTTTGTTAAGGTCTAATACTTTGATATTTAAGATTGCTTTTTCTCCTACAATGTTTATTTTTTCTAATTTCTTTATTTCTTTTTTCATTTGATTTATGCTATAAGTTGCCATTTTTACACCTACTTTCTTTAATTAAAGGTGGCCTTATAAAAGCCACCTTTACAATTTATCTATTTATTTTTTCTTTTCTTTAAAATTTCAACTACTGCTAAAATTGTTAATAAACTAATAGATGTTCCAAGTAAGCTAACCCATAGTATTGTATTTCTTTCATCTCCGTGTTTTTGGTGTTTCTATTTTTTGATTTTCAAATTCAAAACTATATACTTCATTATCTTTTTGAATTTCTACATTATCAACAAAAACCCCTTTGTCATTTATTTCTACTTTTGCAATTCTATTTGATAGTTCATAACCATTTGGAGATTTTAGTTCTTTTATATAAAATGTTCCATATCTTAAATCTTCAAAAGTAACAAAACCATCTTCCTTATTAGACTTTAATTCTTTTATCAATTTTGTACATTCTTCATCTTCATAAATTCCAAAAGTAAATTTTTCTTTTATTATTTCTTTTGTTTGGCTATCTATTTTTACAACTTTAATATCTGTTAAAATAGGCATATCTTTCATTTCAATTTTTTGTGTTTCTTTATCTTCTGTAACTGTGAAAGATATTTCTTCTGTAATTTCATATCCATAAGGAGCTGTCTTTTCAATTAGTTTATAATTTTTATTTTCTTCTAGTCCTGTAACTTTATGTGGCTCTTTTGTAGATGTCCACTCATCAATTACATTGCCATCTTCATCAACTACTTGTAATTCTGCTCCCTCTATTTCTTCGCCTGTAACTAGATCTGTTTTAATTATTTCAACAACTTTGTCTATCATTATAATTTCTTGTGTTTCTTTATCTGTTGTTACTATAAATTCAATATCAGTTGCCTTTACATATCCATCAACTACTTTTTCTTCGTGTAGGATATAGCTTTGTCCCTCAATTAAACCACTAACTTTGTGAGCTTCTGTTGTTGTTTCCCACTTATCCACTATATTCTTTGTTTTTGTACTTGTTATAGTTAATGTTGCACCCTCTATTGCATTTCCGTCTATATCTGTTTTTAGCACTTCTACAACCTTATCTACCATTGTTACTTTTTGAGTTTCTTTATCTAATGTTACTGTAAATTCTATTTCAGTTGAAATTACAAAACCATCTGGAGCATAATCTTCATATAGAGTATAGCTTTCTCCCTCTACTAAACCATTTATTCTATGTGGCTCTTTTGTAGATGTCCAACTATCAACTACTTTTCCGTCTTTATCTACAACCTTTAGTTCTGCTCCCTCTATTTCTTTTCCTCCAAAATCTTCTTTTGTCATTTCTACGATTTTGTCTATCATTGTAACTTTTTGAATATCTGCCGTGTTGTTAACTGTAAATTTAATTTCAGTTGCTTTTACATATCCATTTGGTGCTATTTCTTCTTTTAATGTGTAAGTCTCTCCTACTTTTAGCCCCTCTATTTTGTGTGTTTTTTCAGTAGATGTCCAACTATCAATTACTTCGTTGTTTTCATCTATAACTGATAATTTTGCACCAATTAACTCTTTTTCCCCAGTTATATCTGTTTTACTAATTTCTATACAAGTAGTTTCATTTTCAATATTCAAATTTACTGTATATACTTTTGTTTTTGTATCTTTTTGTTCAAATACAACTTCGTGTTCTGTTTGGTCTAATACTGCTCCATCTATTGTTGTTAATTCTTTCAAGTAGTATTTTCCCATAGGCAAATTTTCTACTGTCAATGTGCCATCTGCTTTTAAGTTGTATGTTCCTACTCTTTTATCTTTTTCGTATATAACACTTCCATCTGCATAGTCAATTACATTTTCTTTTGCTACTAATTCAAAAGATATTTGTGTAAAATCAATATCTTTTATCATAGTTTTATCTACATCTTCTCTTAAATTAACTTTTTTATTTAATTTCAAAGTTCCTGTTGGTTGCTCATTTTTAGCTGTAACTGTAATCCAAGCATCCCAATCTTTATCATAGTTTAGTGTAGAGTTTCTATTATCTACTTTAAAAATTAGTTCTTCATCTAATTGTAAAAAGCCTGTTGGATTTTTTATTTCAGTTAGTTTATATTTTCCTGCTTCTAATTTATTTTCAGTTCTTGCAATTCCCTCATTATTTGTAGTCCAAGATTTGAAATATTGATTTCCAACTTTACATTCTACTTGTTCCCATTTGTTTGTTTCTTCGTTTAATCTATATAATTCAAATGTTGCATTTGAATAAGTTACAAATTTTCCAGTTTTCTTATCTTGTTTTTGTAATTTGATATATGACTCAAAAGGTAAATCATTTTCTACAAGTTCTTTTACTGGTGTTTTGCTATCTCTATCAATAGTTACATAAAATTGTTCTACTGTTTCTATCTCTGGAGATGGTGTATAAGTTTCATTTACTGTATATTCCCCATAAGCAAGTAGTCCAGAAATTCCGTGTCCATCACTTCCAGTTCTAAAAATAGAATATTCATCACTTGCAAATTCACTTAAATGTTTTTTTGCTTCGTCAAAACTTCCATAAAAATCTACATATTTTGAAAGTATTGCTGTAAATTCTGCATTTGCTACTACTTCTGCCGTTGTATTATCGTTTGTTGTTACTTTTATAACTTCAAAAGGAGCTTTTTGTACTGTATTCTTAACTGTTCCTGCAATTTCTATTGTTTTTGTATTCATATCTCTATATGAAAATGTATAATCATATATATTTGTATCTTTCATATATCCAGTTGGTACTGTTGTTTCTTTTGCATAGTATTTTCCCATTGGTAATCCTTTTATCATATTTCCACTAACACTTATTTCAGCAGGTGTAGAATTATTTGTTATTTTTATACTTGCTATTCCATATTCATTGAAAGTAAATGTTGCAATTTGTTCATCTTTTGAAAAATAAGTTACTGTTCCTGCCACATTAGTTATTTTTTCTTTTGCATATAAAGTATATACTGTTCCTTTTAATGTTGCATCTCCGTGATGGCTCTTTTTATCTACTCTATTTTTATTTCCTGTATCTCTATCTGTTTTCTCAATAGTAAGATTTCCTGTTGGCTCATCATTTTCTACTGTAACACTTTCATAAATAACATTTGTATTTTGGTCTTTATATTTTAAAGTAACTGTCTTTTTTTCGGTATTTAATAAATAACCTGTTGGAACTTCTATTTCTTCAACAATATATTTTCCAAGTGGTAGTTCATCTTTATTTGCAATTCCTGTTCTATCTGTCGTAATTATTGCTACTGTTTCTCCTCTTGTATAATATTTTACTGTTTTTGCTACATTGTATATATCTTCATTTGCCTTTATTGTGAATTTTGCACCTTGTACTTTATCTCCATTTGAATTTGTTTTTTCTACTGTTATACTTCCAGTTGGCTCATTATTTACTATTGCTTGTTTTGTTGTTTGATTTGGTGTTATTGTTACTGTATAGGTTTCTGTATTTAATAAATAACCATTTGGACTAGATTTTTCTGTTATTGTATAATTTCCTTTTTTTAGTCTTTCTAGTGTTATTTTTCCACCTTTTACTTGCACATCTTGATTAAATCCATTTTCTCCTGTTACTGTAAAGATTGCACCATCAACTAAATCTCTATTTGTGTTTAGTTTGCTTAATTCTAATCTTCCATATTGGTCTATCTTTAAATCTAGTAGCATTGTTACTGGGTCATTATAGTTGAGTGTATATAATTGGTTTTGTACACCCTCTTTAAAAACAAAATAAACTGTACTGTCTTGATCTGCTGTTTCTTCCTTGATAATTCCCCAACTTTTCATTGTACTTTCTGATATTTTATAAGTTTCTTTTGTGCAACTCTCATCAACTGTAATACTTAATGTGTTTTGTCCTTTAGTATGTTGTATTCTTATTCCATCAACTGTTTTATCAAAATTCACATAGTCTTTTAATACATTGTTTGAATCTGTTATTGTTTTTGTTTCTCCAACTTCTAGTGTTATTGTATCATTTACAAAGCTAGGTTGTTTTTTCATATTTGCTATTTTTTCATTTATCGTTGCTTTAAATGAATTATATTGACTTTGTATGCTTGAAGCTTTAAATGTAGCATTACTTTGTCCTAACACTTCCCATATCATTTGTTGTGTGAATACATAGTCCATTTTTCTTGATTTCATACCCTCTGCCATTATTCCACCATCTACAACATAATCTCCATATTTTTCGTACCATCCAAAATAAGCAACTTTACAAGCTTCTTTCATTTTTGCTTCTGTTGGAACAGTATGTGTTGCTGTGTGTATTTCTCCAGTTACACAATCTACTCCGTGTTCACAACAGAATACTGTAAGTCTTTCTCCTGTTGTATAATTTACTAATCTTCTTATAAGCATTCCATTAGGTGATTCTGTATCTGTTGTAAAAACTTCTGATCCCCATTGTCCAGCTACCCATTTTCCTGTTCCAGAACTTGAAACTGCAAAAATAGGCTGTGCTGTACTAAATACCGTCATTGCTATAAATATAATTGCTAATATTTTTTTTAACTTATTTATTTGTCTTGTTTTTAACATTAAAATTTCCTCCTTTTAACAAAAAAAGAACAAGCCATTAACTTGTTCCAATTTATTATTTTATTTCCTTAATTCTTTTATCTATAATAAAAGTTTAGTGTCCATTTTTGACATTGTGGACAAGTCCATACCTCATAACCAGATGGACATTTCTTTAAATATTCTTCTTTAGTTATTTCATCATTTTCCCATTGTTTACCCCATTTTTCTATTTCTGCATTGTAATAATTATCTGCTTCTGTCTTTGTATTAAACCATTTACCAGTATTTCCACTTTTCATTTTATGATTATTTCCTACACATTCAGTTTTCTCTGCTACTTTTACTTCCTTTTCTGTGTAACTACTATTCTGTTGTGTATTTACTGTTGTTTTGTCTTTGTTGGTACTTGTATTATTTGCTTTTGATGTAATAGTTGTTGTTACTTGTTCTTTTTTCTCTGCTTTATTAGTTGTTGTTTGTTGTTTTACTGTATTTTTAGTTGTCTGATTTTGTGTTTCTTGTACTTTTGGAATTTCTATCTTTTCTTGTTCTAAATCTTCAACTTGATTTTGCGTTTCTGTATTTTCATATTCTTCAATTATTTTTTCAGTTGTTTTATTTTCTTCTTGAATTTGCTCAACAATATTCTGTTTCTCTACTACATTTTCAAAAACTGTTACCTTTTCTCCGTTTTCATCTACTACTCCATAATAACTAAAACTTGAAATCAATAAAATTATAATAACTATTAACTTTCTCATAAGCATTGTCCTCCTTTTTTGATTTTATTTTACAATGCCCTAGAGATTTCTTCAAATGTGAGATTTATAATTTTATATATATTTAATAATTTTTATATATTCTTTTTCAGTTAGTATAGCTAGTATTAGGGGGTGGATTGTAAGGAGGGGGAAAATTAAAAAAGTAGCTACAAATAGATTATACTTGTTGCTACATTACCTCTCATACTCATACTTTTTCTGTTTTTGCTTTTCAAGTTCTGCTACTTTCTTTACACAATGCACAATATAGTCTTGTTTTTCTTCTTGTGATTTATATTCATCTGGAATATATTTATCAACTTTATCTTCTGGTATTTTAAACTTTGGTATTTGATTTGGTTTTTCTTCATCCAATATATTATCAATTTCTTCCATTGTTAATTTTCCACTTTCACTCAACTTTCGCATTTTTATTGCTTGTGGGTGTGATGGAAATGCGTCTGTATATTCTATTGCATCAAATACTTCTTGTTGTTCTTCCTTTTTTAGATATGAAAGTTCAACAGCAGGTCTTAATTTCATTTTTCCCTCATCAACAATTTTTAATAACTCTGGTATTAGTTCAGTAAGTCTAACAAATCTTTGTATATTACTAGAACTTTCTCCCATTTCTTCTGCAATTATTTCTCTTGTAGTTTTACCTTGTAACTTCTGTTCCGTTGGGGCAGAAGTTAAATCATTTCTTTGTCCTTGTTTTTTCATTGCTTCTAATTTCATTTTAAAAGCAAATGCTTTTTCACTTGGTAATATTTGTTCTCTTTGATTGTTACTATCTACCATTGCTATTGTTGCTTCTTCATCTGTCATATCTCTTACTATTGCCTTTATTTCTGTTATTCCTGCTATTTGACAAGCTCTTTTTCTTCTGTGTCCAGAAATCATTTCGTAGCCACCATCTTTTTTTGGTCTTACTAATATTGGGTGTATAACTCCATATTCTTTTATTGTCTGTACCATTGAAAACATTTCGTCATCTTCTCTAACTTTGTATGGGTGATTAGGAAAATTTGTAATTTCACTTATTGGAATTACTTTTACATATTCTCTGTTTTTATTATCTCTTTCTTCTTGAGATAAAAACATATCATCTAATGTTACCTTTGGCAACTTCATTCTTTCCTCTTTCATTATCTGCTAACACCTCCTTTGCAAAATTAGTATAGGCTTGGGCTACCTTACTGTTCTTGTCATAAGCAAATATGCTTTTTCCTTTTGAGGTGGATTCTGCTGTTTTTATTGCACAAGGTATTTTAGTATCATATAACTTTACAATGTTTCCATATTGTTCTTGTATCTCTTGCTTTATTGTACTCGGCAATTTCGTTCTGTTATCTACTAATGTTAAAAGTATTCCACCAACTTTTAAATCTTGGTTTAGGTGTTTCTTTACTTTTGAAACTATATTGATTAAATTGCCCATACCTCTTGCCGACAGATATTGACTTTGAACTGGAATAATTACTTCATCTGCTGTTGCTAATGCGTTCATTGTTACCATATTAAGTGATGGCATACAATCAATTATAATGTAATCGTATATACTCTTTAGTTCACTCAAACAACTTTTTATTGCATATTCTCTACTGATAGCATTTGATAAATTTTCTCCTGTTACTGATAGATTAAGATTAGATGGAATTAAATCTACACCCTCTCCATTATGCAAAATTGCTTTTTCTGGTCTTATTTCTTCATCATCTATATACCTGTCAATTAAAGTAGAAAGAGTTTCTTCAACCTCGTTTTCATCAAACCCCATATATGTGGTTAGATTTGCTTGTGGATCTGCATCAACTACTAATACCTTTTTATTGTTATTTACTAATGCTACTCCTAGACTAAAAGCTGTTGTTGTTTTTCCTACTCCACCTTTTTGATTAGCTATTGCTATTGTCTTGCATTTTGCCATTTTCTTTGCCTCCTTTCTTTTAAATTTAGCCTTTAATCAATTTTTCAGTTAAAGGCTATGTAGTTTTTCATTAAATGAAAAAAAAGGCAAATTGACCTAAAATAATCAACTTGCCTTATATGTTTTCTTATAATTAAAGTATTCTGCTATCTTTATTCCTTGATTTTTTATATTTTTTGTCTATTTCATCTATTTGCTTATCTATTTGTTTTCTAAATTCTTCTGTTCCATATAAATATATTTGGTCAATCACTCCTTGCTTAACAATTAAATTTGCTCTTAATATTGAATCATTAAATTTATCTAAAAGATTTTTTATTTGTTCTACATTTACTATATTAGGAAATACTATTCTATCATTTTCTATTTTCCATTGTTCTTCTCTAATCAAATATCCTAAAAAACCTTTCTGTCCATCTTCATCATACTCGTGCAATTTTTCATAATTAAATAATCGCTTCACATCAAATTTTAATTCTTTCTTTTCTTCCATATTAGTTCCTCCTTTTCTTTTAGGTAGTATATTATTGTTTTATATTTTCTACAAATATGTGAATATTCTATCTTGCATCTTTATTTTTAGTATGCTTTTTTTCAAATTCTTTTCGTATTCTAGTATGAATTTTCATTGCACTTTCATCATCAAATTCCTTTTCTATTGATATTTTTCCTTTTTCTAAAAAATCTTTTGATAGAATAAACTCTCCTGTGTCTAAAAATTCATATCTTCCATCTTTATCTTTTCCTGCATACATTGCTGTTACTGGTATATTTTCACTTGCTGAAATAGGAATATTTACTGTTAAAAATGTTCCTACTTCTAATGTTTCTAAATAGTTAATTGCTTCATCTTCTTTCATAAACTACTCCTTTCTTTATTCCTTACATATTTCATTTTAGATAGACAAATTTTTTGAGCAAGAAAAAAGAACTGATATTCTAATCAGTTCAAATTTAATCAATTTTATACAAAATGTGTAATAACTCAATTTCATCAAATGCTTATTTTTCAATGGTTTGAATAGAGTTGTCTATAAATCCCACTATCCCAGTTGATACTTGTACTTGCACAACTTTTTTCATTACTCATTTTCTTCACCTTATTTCTTTTTATATTCTATACTTATTGAATCATCCTTGTTTAAATATATTTTCTATTCAACTTATTAATCTTTAATACTATTAGCTATAAATTCTACTACATCACTTTCATCTTCTTGTAACATTGCTTTATCTTCTTCAGTTATATCTGTAAAGTATTTATTTAATTTTTTATTTATAGATATTGTATCTAATGGATAACCTGGATTTATTTTATTTGAAGGTTTGTCTACCATATAAAAATCTTCATTACTCCATGTATGTGTGCTTTCTTTTCCATTATTGATAACAGCCATTCCATATACCCACCTACATGTTAGTTTTCCTTTAGTTCCATATTTTTTAACAAGATTAGCATAATGATCTATCATTTCTTCATCATTAAGTCTTTTTCCATCTACACGTCTTACATACATGCCTGGTTGCTTTTCCTCTGGAACATTTTCTAAATATAAATTATCGTCCATTGCAAATACTGGAATATTTATATTTTTCGAATAAGCTCTAGCCTTAATTAGTGCATTTTCTATTGTGTTCTTGCCATTTTCTTCCACTTCTATTTCTGTGCTAATATCTTTTAATGTTATTACTTCTATTCCTTTTTCTTCTAATCCTTTTGAAAATCTTTTTGCCTTTGTCTCATTTCCTGTAGCAAACAATACTTTTATCATTCTACCATTCCATTCCTATTTTTTTCATTATCCATTTTATATCTTCTATTGATTTGTCTATATTAAATATTCCATTTCCTACTGGGTAATAAACAGGAAAAATTTTATATGTATCATCTTTTACTTTTAAATCATGACTAATCTTTCTATTCTCAGATACCGATATTCTTTTATTTAATATAATTGAACTTACTTGATTTCCAAATGTGACTACTACTTTTGGTTTTATTATATATATTTCCTCAAATAATAAATCTAAATACTGTTTTAGTACATCATTTGATAATGGTCTTGCATCGATTTGTGTACATTTTCCTAAATTAGTTATAAATACTTTGTTTCTTTCAATTTCATCATATACGTAATCGCAGAAATCATAGTCCCATTCTTTAGGTTTCTTTTCAAGAATTTTATTATATGTATCATTACTTAACAAGTCTACTTTATTAAATAATTTCCAAATATTTTTAGTTCCAAGCCAAGGAGATTTTCTACCTGTCCATGTTTTACTACTTGCGATGTTTTTTCCAGTCGGATTCATAAAAACAAAACATATATCTGGATTTTCTACACATCCTCCATTATATATTGAATCTAGTTCTTTTGCTCCATATTTTTCTTGTAATTTATCGTATTCTATTTTTAAGCATTCTATATTTCTTCTTTTATCCTTAATTTTTAATGAACTCATTGTATATCTCCTATTATTTTTATCATTGCCAATTTTACAAAGTGTTTGTGATGGTCTTGAAAAGGCATTTACTATTACTCCTGGAACACTATCAATCCCACCTACTTTATAAAAGTGACATTCTTTAGTATGTCTTATATCAAATTCTTCTGCCTTTTCTTTATCCCAAGCATTCCAATATTTGTACTTTGCATTGGTAATTTTTTCAACATAATAACTATCTTTAACTCTTGTCCAAACTATCTCATCTTTCTTTATGTTTTTTAAACAATTCATGTTAGCAACAAAACTTTTTTAGTCCTTATCTTTTTTAGATTTATATTATTAGCTTTTTTCTCTTACGTTCTTATATCTATTGCTTCATCTATTGTTAATTCTTGCAATTTGTTTCCTTTATAGTATTGCAAATCTAAATTCCATCCTAAAGCTATAATATTTTTTTATTACAATATTCAAAAATTTTCTCTATAGATTTTCTTTTTTTATTCCTTCTAATTTTTGTGCTACTCCTGTTTTAAATACTATTCTATATACACTCATATATTTTTCCATTTTATCCTTCTTTTAATTCCTCTATTTGTTTCGATATTACATTCCAATTCTCATCAAAATCAAAATATGCTTTTACTTTTTTCCCTTGTAAAATCAGTGGTAACCAGTATTTATCATCTGGAAACATTTTGTCATATGGAATATTATTTATATCAAACCATTTTGGGCTCATTTCTTCGCTTTCAGTAGGATTGCCACTCCACTCATATACTAAATACAAGTGAAAAACTAATCTTTGTTTGTTTTCCTTGTAAAACTCATCAAATTCTATTTCTCCTACTTTCTCGTATTTGATAGGTGTAACTTTTATTTCTTCCTCTGTTTCTCGTATCATTGCTTGTTCAGGTGATTCATTATTTTCTATCTTGCCACCTACTCCATTATACTTTCCTTCTCCAAAGCCTCTTTTTTTCATTGCTAATAATATCTCATTATTTCTTTTTAATAAACAAAGAGTTGTTTCTAATTTATCCATGTTTATGTTCTCCAATTTTACTTGTAGATATATATCTATTTTTTATTTTTACATTATACCATATTTTTCTACACTTATAAAGACTTTTTAAATATTTATAAAAACTTTTTAAATGTTAATACAGGGGAACCGCTATTATAGCGGTTCCCCTTAAGTAGTACTTGTTTGTTATATTGTTCTTTTGAGAATAAGCACACCATAAGGTGCAATTTTCCTTAAGTCAGTGCCTCCTCCCACGCTGAAAATTACTTTAGCATTTTGGTATTCGTTTGGGATATCTACTTCGAGCTCATAGTGTGACCTGCTTGCAATTATCAATGCAGTATTATGCTTGGAAAGTCTTTCATATGCAAAATACCTATTGTTAATATCTTTTATCTTGCATTCTGCAGTTCTCAAAAATTCATTACTTTCCCTGATAGATAACATGTTTCTAAAATACGAAAGCAAGTCCTCGTCTTCTTTTCCCCATGGAAATGGTGCGCGATTTGCTAAGTTGTGAATACCCTGCAGCCCTGCCTCATCTCCATAAAAAATGGAGAAAATTCCTGGCAAGAATGCAAGTGCAGCCACATAACTTTTTAACCTTGTTTTTCCATAGATGTATGCTTCTTCATTTAGGTTATGATAGCGTACAGAGTCAGAAGCATTTTCAAAGTCTAAGTCCCAACCGTGCCCTTTTCTGGGGTTTTCACAGCCTGGTCTCTATAAAACCGGTCGGTAAATATCTGGTACATGATAGCGCCTTTTGCCCATTCAGGGGCACTAAAGTTTGCCGAAATTTTAAAACACTCTTGCTTTGTAATAGATTGGATTTGACTTACCTCCTCTTTTTTCATCAAATTTTTTACACCATTGCATTTGTAAGAAATATAATAATAGTAAAGTGCACTTACTTGTAATGTAATATCCGATTCAAAGATAGCATAGCTTTCATCATTTTCCTTGTGATTGATATTGCAGGTTGTTCCATTCAAATTAAAGCTTCCATTTTCAATAATATGCAGTTGTACATTTTCATACCATCCATCTGACAAGGGTAATTTTATACTCACCCTAAACTTTTCCCAATCATCTCCTTTTCCTAAAGTTTTCATTGTGTGAAATGGTTTTAAACTAAGCATACACATTATGTTCCCTCCTTAATTAAAGCGGAATAGTATGTGACATTTTTTCAGCCTTATTTTACATTAATAAATTTAAATGTCAATATTATTTTATAAAAAATTAAAAGTGCTAGTTTTAACTAACACTTTTTCTTTATATTATACTCTTTTTATATTCTTTGCTAATTATTCCATTAAGTTCTATATTGATTTCTATCTGACCTGTCATCTACTTTTCTGTCATAATCTTTATTTTCATAAAACCAGTCTGTTTGTACTTGCACTGGTGCCTTTACTTTATCAATTAATACATCTAATACTGCTAATATTGCTAATATTACGCCTACTCCTGAAAATACTAAGTCTCCTGTTGCAGATACATTGAATTCACTACCTTCAAACATAGGCATTATTTTGTTATACAAGTCAACACCAAAGTACATAATATAAGTTCCAGCATATATTATTGCTGCTAGCTTTACTCTTTTTATCATTAATATCATACAAAATAATGTTACAAACAATAAGATTATTTCAACATTAAAGTCTAGTGGAGTTGTGATAAAACTTCGTGATGTTGAATACATATATGCTACTACCATTCTAAATATCCAGTACATAAATATAAACATTACTATTAACCAATTTGCTAAAGATTTGTTATCACTATCCATTATACTTCTCCTCATACTTTTTAAATCTAAGATTTTAAATTTTATATTTCAAATCATATCTAAAATCGCTCAAAAGGCTTTCCCTTATTGAGCGAAAATCATTATTCTTCACCTTCTGTAAAGTTAAATTCATCTTTGAATTTATCTTTGAATATTTCAAATACTTTATTTAATATTTCTTCATCATCTACACTTATATAAGATTCTTCTTTACTTTCTTTGTCTTCTTTAAGAATAACCACCTCATCAGAATCTTCATTTTCTACTTCGTCTGCTGGAAGTAATATTACATAGTTTTCATTTTCATATTCTATAAAATCTACAAATTCAAAGTTTACTTCGTTTCCATCTTCATCTGTTAATGTAACTATATTACTATCCTCGTCTAATATTTCTTCATTTTCTAGTTCTGGATTTAATTCGTTATTGTTTTCGTCTTGCATTTTATTATCCTCCCTTTAATTTTATTACATGTATACTATATACTAAATTAATAATTTTATCAATACATTTTTTAAATTATTTTTAGGTATATAATAATTTATACATTTTATAGTCTCTTAAAATTTTTCTTACATATAAGTTTGTTTCTTTAAATGGTATGTTTTCAATATCACTGCCATCTGCTTTTATTGTTCCCTCTTTTATCCATTTTGATACATTTCCTGAGCCAGCATTGTATGCTGCTAGTGCTACATTTTGGTTTCCGAATTGTTCCAATAAGTCTGAATAATATATAACTCCAAGTTGAATGTTTTTTTCAGGATTGTATAACGTTGTTCCTGACTCATATTCTATCACTTCATTTTCGGCAACTTCTTTTGCTGTTTTGTCCATTAATTGCATAAGTCCGTGATGCTCCTTTTTTTGAAGTCGCTCCTTGATTAAAATTACTTTCAGCTTTTATTATTGAATATACAAGCCATTTATCAATTTTAAATTCA
>CAQYCU010000001.1:60181-80538 GCA_948919095.1 uncultured Clostridia bacterium
GCCAAACGTGTTTTTCTTCAAAAACACGTTTGGCAATTCTTTAAGCTTCGCTTCGCTCACATCTAATGTTATTTCGCTTCATACCAACTATTAGCTTCTTCCATATCAACCTTAAGTGGTATGTTAAGGGTGTATGCATTTTCCATGCATTCTTTTAATATCTTTTTTGCTTCTTCTTTATCTTCAATCTTTGCTTCAACAATTAACTCATCATGAACTTGTAAAACAATCTTTGCATCTATATTTGCTTCCTTTAATTTCTTATATACATTGTTCATTGCTATTTTCATAATATCTGCTGCTGTTCCTTGTATAGGAGTATTCATTGCAACACGTTTTCCAAATTCACGTACCATATAGTTATTAGATTTTAGTTCTGGAACATATCTTCTACGCCCAAATAATGTTTCAATATAGCCTTGTTTTTTAGCTGTTTCTGTTATATTTTCCATAAATGAATGAATTCCGCTATATTTTTCAAGATAACTGTTTATATAGTTTTCCGCTTCTTTTCTTCCAATGTTAAGTTGATTTGCAAGCCCAAATCCTGTAATTCCATAAACAATTCCAAAGTTTACTGCTTTTGCTTTTGAACGTTGCTCTTTGGTAACTTCTTCAAATGGAATGTTAAATACTTTTGATGCAACTTCTCTGTGAATGTCTTCATCGTTTTTGAATGCTCTTATCATATTCTCATCATTTGCAATATGAGCTAACACACGTAGTTCAATCTGTGAATAATCTGCATCAATATATACATATCCCTTTTGTGGTTTGAATGCTTTTTTTATGTTTTTTCCTAACTCATCATGTGTTGGAATATTTTGTAAGTTTGGTTCTGTTGAACTTATTCTTCCAGTTGCTGTAATTGTTTGATGGAAATACGAATGTATCTTTTTGGTTTCTTCATTTATGCATGAAATTAGTCCTTCTACATATGTTGAGTTTAGTTTCATTAGTGTTCTATATTCTAGTATTGCTGGAATTATATCATGCTCACTTTTTAATTTTTCTAATGTATCAACGTCTGTTGAATAGCCTGTTTTTGTTTTCTTTGGTGCTGGAAGTTTTAACTTCTCAAATAGTATATTTCCAAGTTGTTGTGTCGAGTTTATATTAAATTCTTCATCTGCAAGTTTATAAATATCTGTTGTTAACTCTTCTAACCTCTTCTTTAATTGTACACCAAATTGTGTGAGCTCTTCTTTATCTACTAGCATTCCCGTATATTGCATCTCTCCAAGCACTGTAATTAGCGGGATTTCTATTTCGTTAAATAATTTTATTGTTCCTTCTTCTTTTAGTTTTGCTAAAGTTACTTCATATAGTTTTTTTATTGCATATACATATATTCCAATTTCGTTATTGTTTGAACCTGTTTCAAATAATGTTATTTGTTTTTCTGGTATATACTTTGCTATGTCTAGTTCTAAATATTGCATTGCAATTTCTTCTATTTTATGCTTTATATTGCTTGGATTTATATCATAAGCTGCAACTTCTATATCATATTTTATATTTTTTAGTTTAATTCCATTTTGACGTAATAACACATAGTCTTTACTTAAGTTGCATCCTATTTTTTCAGTTTTCTCATTTTCAAATAGTGCTTTTAGGCTTTCCCTCTTAGGATTTTTCACATATATGATTTTATTGTTTTTCTCATCGTATATTCCTATCCCAGTAATATCTTTCTTTATTATTTGCGTGCTTTCTTTGTTTTCTTCTGTTTCAATATAATATATTAATTTTTCGCCTATTTCTATGTCTTCTATTTTTTTATCTGTTACTATATTGTTTAGCAATTCATTAATTTCATCTTCATTATAAGTTGTTTCTTCTGCTTTAGCTTCTGTTTCAGTATCTAGTCCAAAGCGTGATAAGTATCTATTAAATTTATAATATTTAAATAAACGTACTACTTCTTCTTTGTTCCATTCTTTTACTTCATATTCATTAATATCCTCTGATACATTAGCATCAAGCCTTATAGCTCCTAGTTCTTTTGATAGATATACTAAGTCTTTGCTTTCTATTAGATTTTCTCTAAGTTTTGGCTTGAAATCTTTATTTGCTTCGTCTTGTAAAGCTTCATATATTCCATCAATTGTTTTATATTTTTGAAGAAGTGTTGTTGCTGTTTTTGGTCCTACTCCTTTTGCTCCTGGTATCTCATCTGATGAATCTCCCATCAAAGCTTTTAGTTCTATTAGTTCTGTTGGTTTTAGACCATATTCTGCTTTTATTTTACTCTCATCATATACTTCTGTTTCTGTTTTTCCTGCTTTTGTTCTTGGTATTCTAACTATTATATTGTTTTGTACTAGCTGGAATAAATCTCTATCTCCTGATAAAATGTACGCATTTATTTCATCACTTGCAAACTTTTTTGCCATTGTTCCTAGTATGTCATCACCTTCAAAGTCTGCTAATTCCATATGTTTGATATTCATTGCATCAAGTATTTCTTTTATTTCTGGCATTTGCTCTGCAAGCTCTTCTGGCATACCATGTCTGCTTTTTTTGTATCCATCATATATTTGTTTTCTAACATTTGCTCCTGTTTTTGAGTCAAAGGCTATTAGCATATAGTCTGGCTTTATTTCTTCGATATTTTTGAATAATATTGCTAAAAATCCATATAATGCATTGGTATATTTTCCATCATTTGTCATTAGCATTTTGTTTCCCATTATTCCATAAAATGCTCTATTCATTATTGAATTTCCATCTATTAATAGTAAGTTTTTCATACTACCTCCGCTTTATATTCTTGACTACACTTTTTATGTGTTGTTTTATATTGAATGTAATTTTACTATGATTTATTTTGTGTAAATCTAGTTTCATTTGTTGGCAGGTTGCATTTTTTATATTAAATGTACCATAGATTTTGATAAAAGACAAGTAATTTTTGTAATTAATTGTATGTTATGCCACATATTAAGTAAATAGCAAAAGAAAAAGACTAACTGTCTTTTTCTTTTCTACGTAGGCATTTTAAAATTATCTCTTCTAATTCCTTTGTATCGATTACTGATTTCATTGATGCTTCAAGCATTTCTTCTGCTTCTGTTTGTTGTAAATCTAATAAATAGTTATTTTTATATGCAAGTTCCCTTATAAATTCTCTAATTGTTCTTCCATTTCCTTCTCTAAATGGGTGTAATACGTTTAGTTCTGATAAATAATATGCTAACTTTTTGGCTAAGTCTTCTTTACTTAAATTTGCTAAATAATTATCATTTTTTAGCTTTTCTAATATTTTTTTTAGTTCATCTTCTATATATTCCCATTCTGCAAAACTAAAAAATCCCTTTGCTATGTTTTCAGTTCTAAACTTTCCAGCAAAAGGGTATATATCTTCAAATAGGAATTTATGTATATTCACAAAGTGTGTTATATCAAAGCTTCCAATCTTTTTATTTTGCCTTAGTTCAAATAATTTTGCAAGTACTATTTTATTTTCTGCCTGCCCCAATATCGTATTGTCTTTTATATCTAATTTATTTATTAATACATTTGAATTTTCGTAGCAGTAGTGTGAGTTTCGTGCTTCGTAAAAGTCTGTATTCATTTTGTTTTTCCTTTCTAGTAATTTTTATATTCTAGAATTTTTTTAAGGCTTTCTAGTGCAAAAAATAAGTTGAAAAATTATATTAGTTTAGACTAATTTTATAATTATTTCAACTTGTTTTTATAGTGAGTTATTAAATGATTTCTTTATATTAGAAATCATATCATTCATTGTAATTTCGTTATTGTTATATTTTCTTAACATGTTTATATCTTCATTTGTTACTTGCATATTTTCTATTGCAAAGTCTTTTTTTAAGTTTGCTATATCATAATTAAATTTTTCTTCGTTTGCCATTTTCTCCTCCTTTTTAGTTTTTATTCTTTATAATTCTAAATCTTAATTTTCTATATTTATTTGTGTTGTTATTTTAACCCCACGTCTATATATATTATACCATAAATTAGAAAAAATGTCTAGTTTTTCGGTAGATTTTAGTTAAATTTATTTTCATTTCTAGCTTAAATTTTTCACCATTTTTAGTAATTATACAACTAATGGCTCCCCTTTTTTGATACTAATAAGTTTAGAAAAAACCAAAACTCCAACAATTTCTTGTTGGAGTTTTGGTTTCAGGTTCTTACTTTAGAACACCTTCTTTCTGACAAATTTTTTTTTAGCTGAATAGCTCTACTTCAAAGTCAGGGTCACCATGTGCAATATAACGCACACCACTCATCGTTTTGAACCAGTACCACCGAGGTGCGACCTCTTCTGCATATTCAACAGGCGAGGTCAATACATATTCAGTAGTATCGTCAAATCTTTCTGGTATCACGTTCACTGCAATGGTTACTCGGTCTCCAATAAACGGCGGAGCACCAATAACCCCAGTCTGTGCGGAATGCTCCTGGATAGCCGCAGTTAAGTTGAAGAACCACTCCTCAGGACACAGAATATCCTGCCCATCTTCAACTGTCACTCTGTAGTGAAGTACTCCGTTCACTCTTGTGCTTTCATTTGCTGCCTCGTACAGCTTTCCTTCCTCGAGTAAAGCTGCTTCTTGGCTTTGTGGCTTATCGTTGTTTCCTATTCCTTTGAACACAATTTTCATCAGATTCACCTCTTACATTTTAAGTTCAAAATGTGATTTGGTACACTCAAAGACTTGTGCCTTTGTGGTTCTATTATAACATGTTTACATAAATATAGCAATATATAATAATTATTTTTAAAACTACAAACGACAGACCATATTAATAAAAATATGGTCTGTAATTATTTTTTATATATAATTATTTTTCGCTTTATAAAATAGAAATTTTTATTAAATTAATCTACATTTTAGCCTATAGTAATTGTCATAAATATACTACTGGTTAATATGTAGATTAATGCAAAAGAATACGCTTCTATGTTGCTCCATAAACATTCCATCTGTCCTTATTATAAATTTATAATACTCCATTTAGAGTATTTTGTCAATACCAAATAAATATTTTTATTATAATATTAAAGAATTTACATAAGTATAGCTAACTTTAAATTATAGTGTTTACAGGTAACATTTTAGATTATATAGCTAATTTAACTGACGATATGAAGCCATATAAACGTGTAGGATAAACGGTATTTAAAAAAGACGAAATTTTGGCAATCGAATTCTCGTCTTTTATTATATCTACAATATTATCTTTCTTCTTAAAATGTTATTCTTCATTTCCCCTATTCCTACGTATTTGTCTTTATAATATATATTAACAAGTCCTTCATAATCATTTTGAATAGAGATATTATTGCATATCCTATCTCCTCTGATAGAAATTTTTACTCCATTTATTAGTTTATCGTATTCCTGTATTTCCACTTTTGGTATGTGTGTTAAAATATTCTCTATTTCTATGAATTTACCTGCATCTTCTATCTTAAAATTGCCTATTCTTGTTCTTCTAAGTTCCTTCATATACCCTACCGTTCCAAGCTTTTTTGCAATATCTTCACATAAAACACGTATATATGTGCCTTTTGAACAGGTAGCTTTATATTCTATCTCGTTATTATCTTTGTCTATATTTAGTATTGTTATTTCTTTTATAGTAATTTTTCTAGGTTCTCTTTCCACAGTTTTTCCTTCTCTTGCGAGTTCGTATAATTTTTTTCCCTGTATCTTTATTGCCGAATACATTGGTGGAATTTGCATGCTTTCTCCTACAAATGATTGAAATACTTGGTCTATATTATCACTTATATTTAAGTTAACTGCTTTTTCTTCTATAATATTCCCTTCGCTATCGCCTGTATCTGTTGTTTTTCCTAGTTTAAGCGTTGCTATATATTCTTTTTCATGCTCCATTAAAAAGTCAGAAAGTTTTGTTGCTTTTCCAATTAAAATAGTGAGTACACCTGTTGCTAATGGGTCTAGCGTACCTATGTGTCCTACTTTTTTTGTATTGTATTTTTTTCTAACTTCTCGGATTACGTCAAATGAAGTCATTCCTTTTCGTTTATCTACAATTAAAATTCCGTCCATTATTTCTCCACCTTTATATTACTAAAAGGCAAAAATACTTTTGCCTTTTTAATATAATTTAAGACTTTGCTTATTTTAAAACCTATTAATTCAAAATCTTTTTTATTTATATTGTTTAATTATTTTAATGCTCTTTTTACTTCTCTTAATATCATTTCCTTTATGTCTTCAACTTTCCCTTGCATTGTTACTCCTGCTGCTTTAGGGTGTCCACCACCGCCAAACATTAGGCAAATGTTTGATACGTTTACATAGTCATTTGAACGTAATGATACTTTCATTCCATTGTCAATTTCGTGTATAAATATTGAAACTTCAACTCCTTCAATATTTTTTCCTTCATTAACAATTCCTTCATAATCGCCTGTTTCAGCATTTACTTTTTCTTCGTCTTTTTTTGTTATATATGTAAATGTTACTTTATTATCTTCCAAAAACTCTAATCTATCTAATGCTAACTTTTTAAGCTCATAACTTGAACGTGTACATGTTGAAAATACTTGTTTATATATCTTAGGAATGTTAACTCCTACACTTAAAAGTCTTGCTGCTATTTCAAAGGTTTCTTTTGATGTTCCTGAATATTGGAATCCTCCTGTATCAGTTATAATTCCTGTCATTAGGTCTGTTCCAATGTCTTGTGTTACTTCCCATTTATAATACATAAACATTGTATATAATACCTGTGCACATGCTGGTGCACTATAATCAACATAGTTTAAATCTCCAAACATAGCATTTGTGCTATGGTGGTCAATGACTATTTTTGATTTTGCATCTTCAAAATAATTAGTCCAGCCATTTAATAATTTCACTGTTGCACAGTCAAGTGCTATTGCTAAATCGTATTTCTTTGTACTTCCTTCTTTTTTTATTAGTTCTGTTCCTGGTAAGTTTGAAAATGCTCTTGGGTACTTAGGCATAACTATTTCTACATTTTTATTTTGTTTTTTTAGTGCTAAGCCCATCGCTAGGCATGATCCTATGGCATCTCCGTCAGGATTTTCATGGGCTAGCAAAACAATGTTGTCAGCTTTATTTATTTCTTTTAATACGTTATCTAGAGTTGACATATTCTATCCCCTTTTATTTCTTTTTCTCTTTAATCTCTCTCAAGATTTGTTCAATTCTATATCCTTGCTCTTCTGAATCGTCATATTCAAATACTAATTCTGGTGTTACTCGTAAGTTTACTGAACTTGCTACTCTACTTCTTATAAATCCTGCTGATTGTTTTAATCCTTCTAAAGTTCTTTTAACGTCCTTTGGGTCTAACATACTTACATATACTTTTGCATAACGTAAGTCTGGTGTGATTTTAACTTTAGTAACACTAACCATTCCAGTAACTTTAGAGTTTTCTAATTCATAATTTATGACTTGGCTTATTACTTTTTTTAGTTCTTCATTAATTCTTCCAAGCCTGTTTGAACTCTTTTGCATTTTGTTGTTTTTCCTTTCTATCAAGTTGGAAAAGAATTAAATTTTGGCTAGCAAAATTGTAATTATTTTTCAACTTAACGTTTTACTTCTTCTCTAATAAATGCCTCTACTATATCGCCAACTTGTATGTCGTCAAAGTTTTCAATTTGCATACCACATTCAAATCCGTTTGATACTTCTTTTGCATCATCTTTAAATCTCTTTAAGGAAATTAGTTTTCCATCATGTATTACTACACCATCTCTAATTATTCTAACGCCTGCATTTCTTTCAACTTTTCCTTCTGTTACATAGCATCCTGCAATTGTTCCAACATTTGATACCTTAAATGTTTGTCTGATTTCTGCATTTCCAATATTGATTTCTCTATATTTTGGTGCAAGCATTCCTTTCATTGCACTTTCAACATCTTCTAATGCTTGATATATAACTGAGTATTGTTTTATTTCTACTCCTTCTTTTTCTGCTAAATTACGTGCTCCTCCAACTGGTCTTACATTAAATGCTATGATTAGTGCGTTAGCAGCTTTTGCAAGCTCAACATCTGATTCTGTAACTCCACCTGCATTTGAGTGTAATACTTTAACTCTAACTTCTTCATTTGATAGTTTTTCAAATGATGATTTTAATGCTTCTGCTGTTCCTTGTACGTCTGCTTTTGCAATAATATTAAGTACTTTAAGTTCTTCACTTTCCATCTTTTCAAATAGATTGTCAAGTGTTACTACATTGTTGTTTGCTATTGCTTTTTCACGGCTTTCAAGTTTTCTTTGTTCTATTAAATGTTTTGCAACTTTTTCATTTTTTACTTCGTAGAATATATCTCCTGCTTGTGGTACTGCACTTAGTCCAGTGATTTCAACTGGTGTAGATGGCCCTGCTTGTTTTACATTTTTTCCTTTGTCATTTTTCATTGTTCTAATTCTACCTATTGATGTTCCTAGTATGATTGTATCTCCAACGTCTAGTGTTCCTCTTTGTACTAGAACTGATGCGATTGGTCCTTGTGATTTGTCTAGTCTTGCTTCTATAACTGTTCCTTTTGATTGTCTATTAGGATTTGCTCTTAAATTTTGCATATCAGCAACTAATAGTACCATTTCAAGTAAATTATCTATGTTTATATTCTTCTTTGCAGAGATTGGTACAAATATTGTATCTCCTCCCCACTCTTCTGGAACTAATTCATATTTCATTAATTCTTGTTTTACTTTATCAGCATTTGCACCTGGCAAGTCTATTTTGTTTACTGCTACAATTATTGGTATTTCAGCTGCTTTTGCGTGATTTATAGCTTCAACTGTTTGTGGCATAACACCATCATCTGCTGCAACTACAAGTATTGCAACATCTGTGATTTGTGCACCTCTAGCACGCATGCTTGTAAATGCTTCGTGTCCTGGAGTATCTAAGAATGTTATTTCTCTTTCTCCAACTTTTACTTTGTATGCACCTATATGTTGTGTAATTCCACCTGCTTCACCTTCTATTACATTTGTTTTTCTAATTGTGTCAAGTAATGATGTTTTTCCATGGTCAACGTGTCCCATAACTACTACTACTGGTGGGCGTACTTGTAAGTCTTCTTCTCTATCTTCAGTATCGTCAAATAGAATATCTTCATCACTTACTTTTTCTTTTTTAATTGCTGTTATGCCAAAACTATCTGCTACTAAGTATGCTGTATCGAAGTCTAGGTCTTGGTTTATATTAGCCATAATTCCAAGGTCAAATAATTTCTTTATTACATCTGTACTTGTTTTCTTTAATTCTGTTCCTAAGTCTTTTACAGATATGTTTCCTGGAATTGTAATTTCTTTTAATTCAAATATTTTTTGTTTATTTCTGTCGTCTTCTTTTTTGCCTTTTTTCTTGTTTCTCTTTCCACGTGCTGTTGTTAAATCATAGTAGTCAAGCATACCACCTTCTTGGTCTTCAAACATATTTGATAATTTATCAACTTGTTTTAGTCCTCTTAGCTTTCCTTCACTGAAGTTATCTTCATTTCCCATTCCTTTTCTTCTTGTTGTCTTTTTCTTGTCTTCAAAGTTACGGTTTGCTTTTTGTTTGTCAATTATTTTTGTACTGTAATCACGTTGATTATCTTTTTCCATATATTCACTTGCAATATCTTGTATGTCTTTGTCTATTCTTCTATTGTTTTGTCCTCTTTCAAAAGTTCTGTTATTATCTTTATTTCTAAAGTCTTTGTTTTTGAAATCTCTGTTTCCAAAATCTTTGTTTCCAAATCCATTACGTTGATTATTATTTCTATCTTTATTAAAGTTATGGAAATTTGAACCCTCTCCTTTGTCTTTATTGTAAGGGGCTTTTCCTTTATTAAATCCTCTATTATTGTAGCCATTGTTATTATAGCTGTTGTATCCATTATTGTTATTATTGTATGAACTGTTTGGTTTATTGTAATTATTCCTAGCAAAATTATTTTGTCTACTAAAGTTATCATCTTTTGCAAATTCTCTTTTTGGTTTTATTTCTTTTTCTGCTACAGGCTCTTGAACATTTTCAACTATCTCTTTTTTAGGTTCTTCTTTTATTTCTTCCTTTTTAATAGGAGCTACTTCTTGAACCTCTTCTTTTATTTTTTCTTCTTTTTGAGGTTTTTCTTTTGTTTTTATTCCAAATAGTTCATTCACAGTCATTGGCTTTGTTGGCTTATCTCTATATACAATATTAAAGTCCTTCTTTCTTCTTTCTGTAAATCCAATATCTGCCTTTGGTTTTTTATTTTCTTGAACTGGTCTTGTTTCTTCTTTTACAATGATTTCTCTTCTAATTATTACCTGTCCTGTTGTTTTTATTTCATCTTTCTTTTGGCTTTTATCATTATTCATATTTTTCTTTATTCTTTCTACTCCTGTATCGTCAATTGAACTTAGGTGACTTGATAGTTTTATTCCCAAGTCTTTTGCTATTGATATTATCTCCTTACTATCAATGTTTAGTTGTTTTGCTAATTCATATACTTTCATTTTAGCCAATATATTATCCCCCCAACGCTTTCTATTATTTTATATAAAAAATTAATATATTATTCCTCTTCATTTTGATTTTCTTCAATACTTTCTTCTGTTTGTTCATCTTCTATATCTTCTGCTTGTGCTTTTTCAAGCATTTGCCTAAATTGAGATTCACTTTTTATATCTATTTTCCAATTTGTAAGTTTTGCTGCAAGTTTTGCATTTTGTCCTGATTTTCCAATTGCAAGTGATAGTTGGTCATCTGGAACTATTACTTGTGCAAATCTTTCTTCTTCTTTTATATCAACTGCTAATACTTTTGCTGGAAGTAGTGCTGTTGATATGTATATTGATGGGTCTTCATTCCATTCAATTACATCTATTTTCTCTCCATTTAATTCATTAATAATGTTTTGAATACGTATACCTTTTTGTCCTACACAAGAACCTACTGGGTCAATGTTTGGATTTGGTGAGTATACTGCTATCTTACTTCTTGAACTTGCGTCTCTTGAAATGCTTTTTATTTCAATTACACCTTCATATATTTCTGGAATTTCTATTTCGAATAGTTTCCTGACAAATTCTATACTTGCTCTTGATAAAATTATTTGTGTTGTTCCTTTTTTACCCTCTGCTACATTTATTATACATGCTTTTACTTTATCATTTACAGAATAATTTTCTGTTGCTATTTGCTCTTTTCTAGGCATTATTCCTTCTATTTTCCCTAAATCAAGTATTACTGAACCACCATCTGCTTTTTGTACTAATCCTGTTATGATTTCACCTTTTTTATCAGCAAATTCATCAAATATTACTCTTCTTGATTCTTCTCTTATTTTTTGTGTTATTATTTGTCTTGCTGTTTGTGCTGCAATCCTACCAAATTCTTTTGGTTTTATATCAAATTGTACTGTATCTCCTAGTTTGAATGTCTTGTCTTTCTTTTTTGCGTCTTCTAATGATATTTGTGACTTATCGTCTTCTACTTCTTCTACTACTTCTTTTTGTTGGTATACGTGCATTTTTCCATCTGTTCTGTCTATTACCACTTTTATGTTTTCATCTGCACTGTCAAAGTTTTTCTTATATGCTACTAATAGTGCTTGTTCTATCGATTCCATAAGTGTTTGTTTATTTATTCCATTGTTTTCTGCTAGTTCATCCATTGCACTTAAAAATTCTATTGTATCGATTTCATTGCTTTCTACTTTTACTTTTTTCTTCATTTTTTATTTTCCTCCTTTATTGCATTGCTCATTCCAGTCATATACTGTGGTCATTCTAACTGTGTTACTTTTTTCTATCTCTATTGTTTTATTCCCTTGTTCTAATTTTATACTCTTTTCATTATATTCTTTCAATATGCCTATTAGACTTTTTTGTTTTTCTATTGCTTTAAATGTATGTACTTCAATTTTATTTCCTATGTTCTGCTCTAAATGCTCTTCTTCTCTTATTCTTTTTTCTATTCCAGGAGATGATACTTCTAGCATATATGCTGACTTTATAAAGTCTTTTTCATCAAGTATATCTGTTATTGAATTATTAACATTTTCGCAGTCACTTAAACTTATTCCTTCTGCTTTATCAATAAATATTCTTAGGTAATTTTCTTTTCCTTCTTTTTCATATATTACGTCATATATGTTATAACCTAAGTTATTTATTATTGGTTCTATACATTTTTTTATTTTTGTTTCTATTGCTGTCATTTTTTGCCTTTCCTTTTTATTGTTATTTGTTCCTGTATTCTGGTTTTTAATCGTTATTTATACACTTTATCTGTTTTTTTTATTCAATTTGTGTAAATAACATAATGAAAGAGTGGAATTGGCTTCCACTCTTCCTTAAGCTTTTTTAGTCTATAGTTATTATAATGGTTATTTTTGTAAATGTCAAGGGTTTTGAATGAAATTTTTTAAATAATTAAATTACTTTACTCCAACATAAACAAGTATATATCCTTTATATATTGAATTACCAGAATATGCATTTCTAGAATTTCATGTAACATATGTTCCTGGGATTTCACTTTTTATTAATTCATTTAAAAAGTCATCTTGATTATATTCTGTATTTATATTTTTCTCATATTGACTGTCTGCTAATATTAATAATATCACAAATAATGCATAATATTTATTAATAGGTTTCTCTTGTATTATTAATTATTATATAATATTTTAATTTATATGTTGCACTTTTTTTATTTTTAGTGTATAAACTATATAAAGTCACAATTTTATTTTTAGCGCCTGGACAATTAAGTTTGTTGACGAGGATAGAACTTATCGAAAGATTCGGCGGATGGTTCTATGGTATGCTACTACCAAAGGTTCTTCTAAAAAGCAATAGTGATATTGTAACAAATGGAGCACCAATAGCTGTGAACTTTATAGGAGGTTTCACATATGTGTGGAATAGTTGGATACATAGGTACAAAGAAAGCTGTGCCTGTGCTTATTAATGGTTTGCTTTCACTTGAGTATAGAGGATATGATTCTGCTGGTATTGCTGTATTAAATTCTTCTAAAAGTTCTGATTATGAACTAGATATTTTTAGGGATAAAGGTAGAGTTAAAAATTTACAGGATAATAAGGATTTGCAAAAGTCTGATAGTACTATTGGTATTGCTCATACACGTTGGGCTACTCATGGTATTCCTTCAAAAGAAAATGCTCACCCTCACACAAATAACGATAAAAATATTGCAGTTGTACATAATGGGATTATTGAAAACTATGATAAATTAAGAACATTCTTATCTAATAAGGGATATACTTTATATTCTGAAACTGATACAGAGGTTATTCCTAATTTGGTTGATTATTATTATAAGAAAAATAAAGATTTTTCTGAAGCTGGTCTTTTAAAGGCTGTTGCTGATACTTTGAATGATTTGATTGGGAGTTATGCTATTGGGGTACTTTCAAACAATTTTCCAGACCAAATTATAGTTGCTAAAAAGGATAGTCCTCTTGTTGTTGGAAAAGGTGATGGAGAAAATTACATTGCTTCTGATATTCCTGCAGTACTTTCTCATACAAAGAATTTTTATTTTATGGAAGATGGCGAATTGGCTGTTATTTCTAAAGATAATATTGATTTTTATAATACTTTTTTAAAGAAAATTAAGAAGGATTTAAAGAATATTGAATGGGATTCTACTCAAAGTGAAAAAAACGGCTATGATGATTTTATGTTAAAGGAAATTTTTGAGCAACCTAAGGCTGTTCTTGAAACTATTGGGACTTCTTTTGAAAAAGATAAAATTAATTTGCCTTTAGATGATATTAAGTTTAGTAAATTTAATAAAATTTATATTGTTGCTTGTGGTACTGCTATGCATGCTGGTTTAGCTACAAAATATACTTTTGAAAAATTTGCTAAAATTCCTATGGAAGTTGATGTCTCTTCAGAATTTAGATATAGAGACCCTTTAATTAATGAACATACTTTATGTATTTTTATAAGTCAATCTGGTGAAACTGCTGATACTATTGCTGCTTTAAAATTGGCAAAAAGCAAAGGTTCTACAACTATTGCTATTGTTAATGTTATTGGAAGTTCTATTACAAGACTTGCTGATTATGTTCTATATACTCATGCTGGTCCTGAAATTGCAGTTGCTTCAACTAAAGCTTATACTTGTCAAACTACTTTATTAAATATTTTAGCTTTATATATTGCTGAAAATAATTTGAATAATTTGGATGATAAGGAAGTTAAGGAGTTAGCTAGTTTGAAGAAGGATATTTTATCTTTACCTCAAAAAATCGAAGATGCATTGAAAACTGCTGATGCAGTAAAAGATATTGCCAAAAATATTTATAAAAAGAAAGATGTTTTCTTTATCGGGCGTAATACTGATTATACTGTTTCTTTAGAGGCTTCTTTGAAGCTAAAGGAAATTTCATATATTCATTCTGATGCATATGCTGCTGGTGAACTTAAACATGGTTCTATAGCTTTGATGGAAGATAGTGTTGATGTTATTGGCATTGTTACAAATACTAAAATTTTACCTAAAACTATTAGTAATTTAGAGGAAGTTATTACACGTGGCGCTAATGTGTACATTATTACAGACCAAACTATTGATAATAAGGCTTTTAAGAATATTATAAGTATTCCTAAAATCTCATATATGTTATCTCCTATCGTGTCAGTTATTCCTCTTCAATTACTTGCATATTATGTTGCTAAAAATAAAAAGCTTGATGTTGATAAACCTAGAAATTTAGCTAAATCCGTTACTGTTGAATAAGTTAGAAGCAGGAAATTATAACTATATTTTTGTAAATATTATAAATCTAAATTATAAAAATAAATCTTATAAGGAATATATAATTATGGAAAGAATAAGTAAAATAAACTATTATTTAAATATAGCAGAGTCTGTTTGTGAAAGAAGTACTTGCCTTTTAAAAAAATGGGGATGCCTCATCGTTAAAAATGATGAGATTATTGCTACTGGATATAATGGTGCTCCTCGTGGTAGATTAAATTGTAGTGATTTGGGGTATTGTACTAAAAGAAAAATTTTACCTGGCGAAAGACGTGGTGGATATGATGCTTGTAGAAGTGTTCATGCTGAACAGAATGCTCTTCTTAGTGCTTCTAGAAAAGATATGATTGGTTCTTCTTTATTTTTAGTTGGCATTTCTGCTAAAAATGGAGAATATGTTGAAAGTCCTACTTCATGCCAAATGTGTAGGAAACTAATTATTAATTCTGGAATTGATGCAGTTTATGTTAGATTAAATAAGACTGAGTATGAAAAGTTTGACGTGGATGATTGGATAAAAAATGATGAACTTCTTGATGGTAAAACAAGTTATTAAATAATGCAAATTGAATAACTTTTATATTATATAAAGTAGACATAACCTTTAATAGGTTATGTCTTTTTTTTGATATTGATTTGGTTTTAGTCCAATCCTTGTTCGCATGTAATCTAGTGTTAATATCATTAGTGCTAATGACATTAGTCCAATAATTAAAAATGAATATTCTATATTAGAGTGGTCAAGTAATATTCCTCCTACTATTGAAAATATGCTTGCTGATGTTGCTCCTACTATTTGATATGCAAATGCAATGTTACTTCTGTTTTTCTCTGTTGTAAAATTCTTTATATATTTTGTTTCTAATACAAACCACATTGATGAACATATCTTTTGTATCGCAAATATTATTAATAGTATTGGAATTATTGCTTCTGTTTTTGCTATAAATGCTACTACCCCCACAAGTATTACTCCTATAAGGTATGTTAATCCAATAACGGTTAGAGTTTTGTTTTTGTATCTTTTTTCAATTGCTTTCTTTTGTGACACAGCAACTCCACCTATTACTGATAATATTCCTATTATTATTGCAAATTGTTCTTCTGGCACTCCTAAGTCTACTAATATATCACTTCTATATGTGTCTACTATTTTTATTGTTCCATACAATACAATTTGAAATATCATAATTGCTTTCATTCTTCCAGATTTTAGTATGAATTTTGTTGTTTTCTTTAAGTCTTTTCCTGTGTCTTTTATAGTTTTAGTTATATTTATCTTTTTTGGCTTTTCGTAAATATCTTCAAACATTAGTGATATTATTGTTGATATTATTACACATATTAGACATGCTATCATTGGTAAATAGTTATTGTTTATAAATAAGTATCCCGATACTAGTGCCGTTATTCCATCTAATATATAGTATAGGCTTCCACCTTTTGCATCTATCTTTGAATATAGTCCGTCTCCTCCTCTTGTTGACACGGAATCATATAATAGATTAGTTTCTGTTAAATATTTTATGTCAAATCCTATTGCACAAAATAAGTTCGCTATAATTATGCTTATTGCACCCTGTCCAAATATTAGTATTAAAATATATATTACTAGTGCAATATTTCCTATTACAATTCCTTTTTTCCTTCCTACTGCATCATTAATTATAACTGCTGGAATTTGCATTACTATTTTACTCATTAAATAAATTCCATTTATAATTAATACTTCTGATGCTGATATTCCTTTTGTAATTGTAAAAAATAAAAATTCTATTGAATAGTAAAATAATAAGTCCCATGAAAACATTTTATATATTGAAAATAGTTTCGCATTTCTTCGCCTTTTTTTACTTAATTCTTTTTTATCCATAGTTTCTCCCTCTCGCTTACCATATATGCTTTTATCTTTTAAAGTAATTACATTTTTAGGTCCCTTTTATCTATGTATTTCCATTTTCCTAGTGGAATATCCTTTACATCTAAATTTCCAATTTTTGCTCTATGTAGTGCTAATACTTTCTTGCCTATTGATTCACACATTTTTCTGACTTCTCTGTTTTTTCCTTCATGAATAGTTATTTGTATTCTTGATAGATGCTTTTCATTGTCTGTTTTTAGTATTTTTACATTTGCTTTTTTAGTTGTATATGGCTTATCATTATCTATTATTTCTACTCCATTTTTTAGTTTTTCTACTTCTTCTTTTGTAATAATTCCATTTAGTGTAACATTGTATGTTTTTGTTATTTCATTTTTAGGGTGTGTTACAGTGTTTACAAATTCTCCATCATTTGATAATAGTAAAGCTCCTGATGTATACATGTCAAGTCTTCCGACTGGAACTACTTTTGCTTTTACTCCTTTAATTAGGCTCATTACAGTTGGTCTATCAAATTGGTCTTTTACTGTTGTTACATATCCAATAGGCTTGTTTAATAAAATATAAATTTTTTCGTTACTTTCCTTTATTACTTTTTCATTATATTTTATTATATCTTTTTCTGTATTTATTTTTGTTCCAAGTTCTGTTACTGTAACTCCATTTACTTTTATTTTTCCAGCTGTAATTAATTCTTCACATTTTCTTCTTGATGCAACTCCTGCACTTGCTAGAAATTTTTGTAATCTTTCTTCCATTTTATCCCCTTTAATATTCTATTGCATTTCACATTTTGTGAAATGTATTTGTCATTTTGCTTGTTATAAATTTTGTGAAATCTATTTTACTTTTTTGTCTAAAATATCTAATACTTCTTTAAAGTATTGTGGTAACCTTGCTTCTAAATGCATCTTTTTATTTGTTGTTGGATGAATAAATTCTAATATTGTACTGTGTAACATTTGTCCTTTTACATTAAATTCATTTTTTCCATTTGAATATACTTCATCTCCTATTATTGGATGCTTGATTTCTGCCATATGTACACGTATTTGATGAGTTCTTCCTGTATCTATTTTAGCACTAATTAAGGTATAATTTCCATATCTTTTTATTACTTTTATATGTGTAACTGCACTTTTTCCTTCTTCAGTGACAGCCATTTTTTTTCTATCAATTTTTGACCTGCCTATTGGCATATTAATTGTTGCTTCGTTTTCAGATATATTTCCTTTTACTAATGCAGTATATATTTTTGTTACTGTGTGATTTTTTATTTGTTCTGAAATGTGTATATGTGCTTTATCGTTTTTTGCAACTATTAATAGTCCTGAAGTGTCCTTGTCAATTCTATGTACTATACCTGGTCTAAGTTCTCCGCCTATTCCTGATAGACTCCCTTTGCAATGTGCAAGAATCGCATTTACTAAAGTATTGTCTTTATTTCCGTTTCCCGGATGTACTACCATTCCCTTTGCTTTATTTATTACGATGATATCATTGTCTTCATACACTATGTCAAGTGGTATTGATTGTGCTTCAATTTTTGTTTCTTTGGGTGGTTCGATTATTACTTTTACAATATCTCCTTTTTTTATTTTGTAAGATTCTTTTACATTTTTGTCGTTTACAAATATTTTTTTGTTTATTATTAATTTTTTTACTATAGTTCTTGATAATGCAAGATTAAGGCTTGAAACATAAGTGTCAAGCCTTGTATTAATATCATTTTCAGTTACTTCAAATATTTTTTCAATCATTTTCTACTACTTCCTGTTTATTTATTTCGAATTTACTTTGGTCTCCTCTAGCATAAATAACAAAGTTTTTATCACTATATAGTTCTTCGTAGTTTTTGTCCCTTGATATTAACATTCTAATCTTTGAATTTGGTTTTGTTATTACATGTGTTACTCCATATTCTTCAAATTTTGTTTCGTAATATGTTCCTATGGTGCTTATGTTCATAAAATCTGAGAATATGTCTTTTCCTTCGTATTTGTGTTTTTCTTTATTATATGTTCCATTAAATTCTGGTGTATATAAGTCACATCTTGAGTCAATAAATACTGGAATGTCCTCGAATAATAAATAACTTCCATAGTTATAGTCATTGTATAGTCGTATATTTTTATAGTCTAAGTTTTCTTTTATCCATGTTGATGCTTCAATTGGGTATGAGCTTTCGTTTATATATGCTTGATTTATTTTGTATCTATAGTTTGCAAAACATACTAATAGTATTATTGCTAATGTTAAAAATTGTCCTGATATTGAGGTTAGGTATTCTTTAAATTCTTCTGAGCTATCTTTGTCATATATTTCAAAAAAGTCTGATGCTATTCTAGCAAATACAAATCCTCCAAACAGTACAAGCATTGATATCTGCCTTCTGGTCATTAATGCAAGTAGTGTTAATCCACAGAAGAAAAATAAATCTCTTAATCTAATTTTTACTTTTGAAAATGTTACTACTGCTATTGTTAATGTTAATAGTGCAAGTATTGGTTTATAGTCTATTAGTGTTAGTGGTAAATGTTCATTTATGCTTTTGGTTGTATTTCCTTGCATTATTTTTAGTGTGTATGTATATGGCATGTCCTTTATTGGTGTAAGTAGTCCAGTGAATAGACATATTATCATTATGATTAATAGTTTTAGAACATTGTCATTTCTTTCAAGTGTTAGTTTGTATGGTTTACTTCTTGTGCTGTTTTGTTTTATTATTGCTTTTTCAAAGTCAACATTTGATTTTTCTAATTCCTTGTTTAGTTTTGCAAGTTTTTTCTGATATTGTTTTATTTTCTTTTCGTCTACATTTTTTAATTTTTTGCTTGTTATTTTTATGTCAGTTTTTATATATAGTTGATATAATTTATGTGGTAAATGTAAGTCTAATAGTACTCGTATCGCATATTCTCCTATGTATGGTAAGAATAATACAAAGTAGAATGGGAATACTGCTGAGTGTACATTTGCTATAATTATTGGTATTATGATTAATACTAGTGCGTATCGTAATTTAGGTTTTTCTAAATATTTTTCTATAAATAGCACGCCTAATACAAATAGTATGAATGTTACTAATTGTGCTCTTGCTGCTAAGTAATCTCTTAACAAATACATTTGTCCAAGTGTTACTATGAATGATATTAATTGGTTTTTTGTTATTTTTTTGCTTGTTATATATGTTAATATTCCTAATATGCTTGATAGTATTACATTTACTATATATACTCCTGTAAAGCCTCCCATAAAGTCATATACTAATGAGGTTGCTAAGTCGTATAGCCAATGTGGATACATGTATGGCAAACTGTCATGCCAAGAAAAATGGTCAATATAGTCTAGTCCTGATGTACGTAGTAATTGCCCTATTTTTATTGTATAAAATGTATCGTTTTGAAATGCTTTTTGCATTAATGTTGCACTAAGTAAGGCTACACAAAATATTACTAGTATATCAAATGCTATTGATATTGCTTTTTTGTCTTTTTGTTTTCTTTCTTTTGTGGCTGTTTCTTTTAGTTTTTTGAGTGCTGGTATTTCCATTTTACTCCTCATCTTGTCACTTTTGTTAGTTGCTTGTTTTGTACTCTATTTTTTCTTTTATGTTATTTTTAGGTGCGTTTATTTATGCAACTTTTATTTGCGACTTTCTTATTTTAATGGTATTCTATCATTTTTTTATTATAATTTCAACAGTTTT
>CAQYCU010000002.1:0-45567 GCA_948919095.1 uncultured Clostridia bacterium
CTGCTATTACTAGACATGGTCCTTCTGTTTGTTCTACGGCTTCTTTTTGTTTTGGATTTAGTTCTTCTATTAGATCTTGCATTGTTTTATTTCTTTCGCTCCCTTCGTTTACTCATTGCTCCCTGTGTTTTCGTTGGAAAATCACGTTTTGCAGTTCTTGTTTGCGGTTTGTTTTTTCATTATCATCCGTGTTTTTAAACATTTGACAATTGTTATATTTATGTAGTTTTATTAAACTTATGTTTGCTTTGTTATTGTACTACATTATATATTTAAAAGTCAAGGATATTGTTGTTTTTTTTGTAATTTTTGATTACGCCTTATTCCTTTGACGAAAATTTGACTTATATGCTAATTTATGGTAATATATAATAGAATACTTTTGCAGTATATTATTTTAGGAAGGTGATTTATATGCTAAGTTTATTACCCAATTCTCACGTCCCTACCACTCAGGAAGAGCGGGAAAAGATCGATAGGCTGGACATTGAGCGTCTTGATCTTTGGCAAGAAAGTTTCCTTCAGGATGCTTCTCATATAACCGAAATTCCCTGTATTCGCAATCTTGTCTTCGAAATGACGTTTCCTATCAGCCAGAAGTTTTCCAAGTATTCTTCTTTGCCTTATGGAAAGGTTGGCACTGATGAAAATCAAAACCTGCTGATCATGGATGGCAACTTGATCTTAGATGCGGGGTGTCCCTATCGTGCTCTGGTAAAGAGAAATTTCTGGGAGATGGCTTCTGGCATCAGATGTGCCTGGGCGTGGAAATAATCCTAAGATAAAGGCGTATCTCAAGTGATGTGCGCCTTTATCTTTAATATTTAACTTTTTATTCATGTTTTTTCAATTAATTTCTAAATAATATCCCTAATAAAAATCCTAATATTATTCCTAATGAGCTTGTTCTTCCGTTGTATAGTTTGTTGTATTCTGGAATAAGTTCTCCTGATACTACATAAAGCATCGCTCCACCTGCAAATGCTAATGATATTGCTATTATTTCTATTGATATATTCCCTACTAGCGCTCCTATAGTTGCTCCTATTCCTGTTGCAATACCTGATAATATTATATAGGTTATTATTTTTATTTTATTCATTCCTCCATTTTTTAATGGTATTGCCATTGCTATTCCGTTCTGGTATGTGTTAAAATAGACACTGATTATTTCTTATCTCATTTAACTTTCTAAAGTTAAATACTATGTCTATTTGTTTGTCTTGGTGTATTTCTATTCTATTTATTAATACTCTTAATAGTTCTTTTGTTGGTTTTTTTAGGCTTAAAGTTTGATTTATTATTTTTTTTATTTGTTCTGTATTATCTTCTTGTGCGTTTTCTTTTTCTCTTTGTATTGCTTCGTATTTATCTTGCTGTTGTTTAATTTTAGTGTTTAAGTCATTATATACTCTTTCGTACATTTCTTCGCTTATTTTCCCGTTTAGCTTGTCTATATACATTGTATCCATATTGCTTTTTATTTTGCTTATTTCTAATTCTATTGCTTTTAATATTGCTGTATAATCACTTTTTCTTTTATTGTTTTTTATATTTATTTCTACTTCGCCTTTGTTTATATTTATAAATAGTTTTTGTATGTATTCTATGACTGTCTTTTCTAACTCTTCGTAACTAAAACCGTGTGATGTGCATATTTTTAGTTTGGAGTTTCTTCTATAATTATTGCATACCATACTTAGACTTCCATTTTGTCTTGCTCTTACTCCAATTTTGTGTTTGCATTCGTGGCATATTAATAGTCCATCTAATAAAAATTGATGTTTTTTTTCGTTTCTGCAATATTGTTGAGTGATTGTCATTTTTTGTACTGTTTCAAATATTTCTTTACTTATAATTGGTTCGTGGGTGTTTTCTACTATATACCATTGTTCTTTTGGGTTTGGTCTTATTTTTCTGTTTTTATAACTTATCCTACTACTTTTGTTTTGTATGGTTGTTCCAATATATATTGGATTTTTTAATATGTTTTTTATTGCTCTGTTTTCCCAAAATGTCTGCTTATTGTATCTTATTTGGTTAGCTGTTGGTATATTGTTTTTTATAAGGTAGTTTTTTATATCATAGAGCCTTTTTCCACTATATGCCATATTAAATATTGTTCTTACTGTTTCTGCTTCTTTTTCGTTTATTATTAGCTTGTTTTTGTCTTGTGGACTTTTCATATATCCTAGTGCTATTTTTCCTCCTACCCATTTTCCTTCTTTTTGCATTGTGTGTAAGCTTGTTCTAATTTTTTTTGATGTGTCTTTTGAATACATATCATTTAGTATTGATTTAAATGGTATTATGTCGTTGTTACTATTGTCGTTTTTAAATGTGTCTACACCGTCTGTTAATGCAATATACCTTACATTATATTCTGGAAACCATTTTTCTATATATTCTCCTGTTTCTATATAATCACGTCCTAAACGGGATAGGTCTTTTGTTATGACCATATTTATTTTTCCTTGTTCTATGTCTTTTTTCATTCTTTGGAATTCTGGTCTATTGAAGTTTGTTCCTGTGTATCCTTGGTCTATGTATATGTCTATTAACTTATATCCTTCTCCTAGTTTATTAACGTATTCTGTTAATAGTGTTCTTTGGTTTGTTATACTTTCACTTTCGTCATATCCTCTGTCAACGTCTTCTTTTGATAGTCGTATATATATTGCTACTTCGTAAAATATTTCTTCTATTGTTTCAAGCATTTATCCTCCCTTCCTATGCTTGATTGAAATAATTATAACTTACAAATATATTTTAGATTATGAGTACAGCCTAATTTTGTTTTTTTCGTGTTACTTTTTTGGCTGTATTTGCTTTGTTGAATAGTTTTTGATTATGCTTTTATATTTTTGTAAGTTATAATTTAGAGCTTTGTTCTCATTTTATTTTTTATTATATTTTTCGTTTTCTATTATATATTCTGCTACTGTTTTTTCTACTTTTTCGCCCTTTTCATCAAAATACACATTGATTTTAAATGTTATTTCCATTTGCGTCTCCTATATTATTTTGTTTTATAATAATATTATATGTATTTTTCTGTCGTTTTTTTATATAAATTTTTCTTGGGTATTTTTTGTTCATTATATTATATTGTTATATAACAAAAAAAATACACTTCGTTTTGAAATGTATTTTTTAAATTTTATATCTGGTCTCTATATACTTTTTGAAAATAATTATATTTAGTTACTGCTCCTCTAAGTTTTCAAGTGCTACTCTTACTGCTTCTACTACAAATGCAGTAAATGTGCAATCTTTTCCTTCAATAGCCTTTTCTACATTATCTATAATATTATTAGGAAATCTTATACACTTATTAGTTGTTGGTGGAACAGATGGAATTTTAAATTTTTTCATATACTTACCTCATTATATATTATTATATATTTAAAAAAATATATTGTATGCATAACAAATGTACTGCAATAAAATATATTCTATGTTATAATTGTCATAAAAAGAAAGGAGGATGTTATTATGGAAGAAAACAAAAAAAGTGGATTAAGTACTGCTAGTTTAGTACTAGGTATTATTTCTATTGTTTTTTCTTTTATCCCATTTTTAAATTTTTTATCTATTATAATGGGAATTTTAAGTATTATTTTTGGTATTATAGGAATTGTTAGAAAGGCTGGAAAAGGAGTTGCTATTGCTGGATTTATATTAGGTATTATATCCATTATTATTACTTATAATTTTTATAAAAATGTTTTTGATGTTTTTGGTAATATAAGTAATGAATTAAATAATATTGCTAATGTAAGTAGTTCTAATGAAAATACTAACGAAGAAACTGTTAAGATTTCTTCTGGAGATACTATTACCGGAAAAGATGTTGAAATTAATATTGATAATATGGAATTTAAACAAAAGGTTGAATCTCCTTTTGAGACTTATTTTTCCGAATATTATCAAGTTAAGGATTCTGATAATACTTATTTGTGTATTATCTTAGATTGTAAAAATACTTCTACTATTGATTTGGATGCCTCTTCTGTTGCTAAGGTTAGTGTTAAATATAATAACATTTATAATTATTCTAGCTTTTCAACAATACCTGATTCTTCTTTAGGTTTTACTTATTCTAATATAACTAGAATTAAACCGCTTACTTCACAAAAAATTTATTATTTAGCAGAAATGCCAAAAAACATTGCTGATGAACAAGATACTTCTGTTGAGGTAAATATAAAGGTTGATGATAAAACTTATACATATCAATATCGTTAATAAGGAGTATTTTTGATTATGAATAATCTATATGATATTAGGATTAGTAAGTTTTGGGCTATATTTTGGCTTGTTATATCTATATTTCTTGCATTTGGTAATATAGCTGTTGGAGTACTCAGTTTAATAATCCCAGCCTATTACTATGATTTATCAAAAAATTGTAAGTATAGCTATGATGATGAAAAATTAATAATTCAGTATGGAATTTTTAATAAAGTTCAAACTGTAATTCCTTTATATAGGATAATAAATATAACAGTCCAAGCTAATATTTTTGGATTTGGATATATTAAAATATCTGATAAAGAACGTTCTTTAATATTAAAGTATGTTGTTAATCCTAGAAGTGAGATGGACAAACTTACTGATAAGTGGAATAATGCTAAAACACAAAATATAAGAAATGAAGTAATATAATAATTATTTTGTATTTAATTTTTTCTTTATACAAGTATTTGCTATAAATGTGAGTACTTGTATTATTTTTTAAGATTTATTCAATAAAAAAACACATCTCTATTGTTAGAAATGTATTTTCAAAATTTTCTGGTAAATTATATTTGACTTTTTTACTTAATGTGTGTATAATATAAATAAGAAATGAGAAACTACAAAAGTAGTTGCCAAGAATAATTAAAATAACCGTTTACTTGGGCAAAAGCAGAACGGTTATTTTTTTATTGCCTATGTAGTAAATAACAGATGATGATTAACAAGGCAATATTTATGATAGTTATTCCTATTAATCCGTAGAAAAATAGGTATGTAATTTTTAATAATGCTATTTCTACCATATTAACCACCTCCCTTACATCAGTCTCAAAGCTAAAAGCTTTGGAAGTAGTTTGTATACTTCAAAGAGTTAAAAGGTGGCAACTCACTCCGCTTATTCTCATTTCAATATTTACTATATAACATTTTTTTAGTATTTGCAAGTGTATATATTAATTTTTTAGTTATTAATATCATTTATCGATTTATTCAAGTCATCTATGGAATTTGAAAAGTTTTCTAGTGATTTTTATATTCATTTGCTTTTGAATAATCTTCAAATATTACTGTATTATTATAATTATCTATATTATATGTACTATCAATTAGATGTATAAGGATGTACTGTTTTTCTTAATATGCCTCTGCTTTTCGTATAATATGTAGTTTTACTTCCATATCCTTGATATAAAGTATCATGTATTCAATCTTTAAATAATGTATTATATGTTCCTGTTATTATCTTATATTTTGGATTTCTTCCTAGTAGCCAACTTGCACTATTTGTTGCTGTTCTACTTTTTCCATGTCTGGGTGGCATATTCACTATTAATAATTCGTTATCATCATATTCAAATTCTTGTATTCCTTGACATATTTTTTCCAAATAAGGTGCATCTTTTTCATTATAGAATTCTTCACTATCTCTTATTTTACAATAATCAAATAAACTCTGTGAAGCAAGTTCACATTTTGCTTTTAATATTGTTACTTCTGTTAATTGCATATCTATTCTTCTTTCTTCTCTATTTTACTATATGCTATTGCTTTTAATTCTTCTACTGATAATGCTTTCATATTTTCTCTTTCTTCATCTTCTTATTGTATTTCTACTTTTGTTATATCATATCCTTGCATTCTATTTATTATTAGTTTATAATCGTTTTAACTAAAATAATAAGTTTAATATATTTCTAAAAATATTTTTGTAAAATTATGGAAATTATTGAAAAAGTGTAATATATTATTAATATAATTTAATTTCTAAGGAGAATATATGGATAAATTTATTAATAATGAACTTAACAACACAAAAACTAAAGAGAAAAATAAAGAGGTTGGTGCCTTTTTGCAAGAATTAGAAAGTGAATTGGGAAATGAATTAAAAGATGAAATAGATATGCCTTTGGAAAAAGCAACAATTAGTAAAAGCCTTTATAAAGAGATATATAATGATTTACCATTAGCACAAAAATATAGGAAACAACTAAAAGGAATAATAAGAAATTGTATGTTGGACAATTCAGCTGGTTCAGATTATGCATATCTTAGTTATGATGGAAAAAATAAAAAATATTATGCAGATATATATGATGGAGATGTTAATAGAGTATATATACCTGAAAAGGAATTTATTGATGCAAAGTTATCTGTCGATCATTTTTATGATTTAACAGATGATTGGTCTCATTTTATTGATAATAATAAAGATATAAGAGGTTATCTTAAAAATCAAATTGAACATGAACTTTATATTCTGGATTTGGAGAATAAGAAATAATGGTTAGTAATAAAGATAATATCTTGAACAAGTTTTTAGAAAGAAATTTATACAAATTAACAAAATATACTGAGACTGTTAATAATGGTAAAACATTTTTTACACAAAATGATTGTAGTATTATTGAAGGTATGCCTCAGTATTATGAAATAGATGAATATGGTAGAACAAAAGGTGCTATTGCTATAATTAGTAAAAATACTTTATCAATAAGAACGGAGAAACATTTAAATTATCCAAATCCAAGTGGTTGGAGTAATATAATTAGCAATAGTGGTATTTTTGAAAGATGCCATTGTATTGCTTATAATTTGTCTGCTAAAAAGAATGATAAAAGAAATATTTTTATTGGTACAAAGGATTTAAATAAAAATATAATGTCTCCTATTGAAAATGATATAAATAATTATATACGCAATAATGAAAATCAATATATTAGAGTATTATATAGGGTTACTCCTAAATATAAGGGAAAAAATCAAGTTCCTACTGGCGTACTTATAGAAGCTAAAGGTATTGATACTGATTATGAATTGTGTGTGTTTTGTTATAATGTTCAACATAAAATAAAATTTAATTATAGTGATGGAAGTATCAAAGAGGATAATAGAGGATTTTTAGTGCCTGTTGTTGATAATATTAAAAGGTTATCTTTTGAAAGAAAAGTAATTAAAGAAAAAAATATTGATTTTGTTGTTAATACTCAAACTAAAAAATATCATTTTGAAGATTGTTCAATATTAAAAAATGTTGACCCTAAGTATTTAGTAGATATTACAACTAAAGAAAAATCTTTAATAAAAGATGGTTATTCTAATTGTAAAATATGTGATGAACATGGTAAAAATGGCTGATTAGATATGTTTCTTGTAAGTTATAATTATTTTCAATCTACTCTTAAGTGTCTATTTTTACATTAACCTTCTGGTATATCATGCATACATATTGCTATTGCAAGTGATAGTCCAAGTTTTGTTGATGTTTCAAATCCTGAGCCTATTGCTAATCCTTCTGGTATATTGTGTAGTGCTATTCCTAATGTTATTATTATTCCTGTTTTTATTAGGCTATTGTAATTTTTTTTGATTGATACATCTTTTTGTTGTTCTTTTTGGCTAAATATATTTTTTACTACTATGTCACAGAGTATCATAACTGCTACTCCAAGGGATATTCCTAGTATTGCTCTATATATGTTTGATATTTCAATTGCTTCTGGAATTAGATTGAAACATACTATTGATAGCATTAGCCCTGATGCAAATGATAATACAAAACTTATAAATTTGTTTGAGTTTCGCTTTGATATTATTCCAATAAGGCCTCCTATTGTTGTTCCTACGGTCCCAAAGAATAGTCCTATTAGTGATGTTTGTAACATTATTACCTCCTTTTTGTTTTTTCTTCTATAGTATTATATTATCTTATTTATAAAAAAAGACATGTATATTTTTTTATTTTTTATGGTAAAAAATATATTGTTGTGTTATACTATTTAAAACATAAGATTAAAAGGAGATTTTTGTATGAATTCTAAACATTCTAAGAAGAAAAAAAATACAAGAATTTTTGTATCTTTATTTCTGATTTTGCTTTGTATCGTAGGAATTGCTTATTTTGTTTATAATAAAAAACAAAATATTGCTAAAGAACCGATAGATAGTTTTCCTGAAAGCTTTGAATATAATGATTTAATTGATGTAGACATTATTAATTCTGCACGGTGATACTATTGATATTGAGAATTTGCAACAAAATGATATTGTTGAGAATAATAAAATTACTGAGAACACTACTTCTAATAATAAAGTAGTTGATAAGAATACTACCTCTCCATATTATATAAAAGTAAATTATGCTGCTCAAGTTGTTACTATTTATACCAAAGATGATAATGGTGATTATTCCGTTCCATTTAAGGCTATGGTGTGTTCAACTGGTGTTGCTACTCCAACATCTGGTGTGTATAAAATTCCTGCAAGGTGGGAATGGCTGCATCTTCAGGGTGATGTTTGGGGACATTATAGTACTCAAATTAAAGGTAATATTTTGTTTCATTCAGTTCCTTATTTGAGAAAGGGTGAACTTGATAGTTTGGAGTATTGGGAATATGATAAGCTTGGAACTTACGCATCAGCGGGTTGTGTGCGCTTAACTGTTCAGGATGCAAAGTGGATTTTTGATAATTGTAAAAATGGTACTCAAGTTGAATTTTTTAGTAGCCCTGATACTGGCCCTCTTGGTAAGCCTTTTGCTAAAAAAATTTCTTCTTATGAGGATTATTTAAGAAATTGGGACCCTACTGATTCTCATCCAAATAATCCTTGGAGAAACTATAAGGCGCCTACTCCTTCTCCAAGTACAGATACTGTGAAAAATGAGATAACTACTAATACTGTTGATAATACTATTAATTCTAATACAGTTAACAATATAGTTTCTAACAATGAAGTGACTTCAAATATGATTGGTAATATTACTAATGATAATGAGGTAAATTCTAATACAACTAATGATATAACCAATAATGAAGTTATGTCTAACACTACTGATAATTCTATTAATACTATTGATTAATATATGAAAAAAGAGAATTTCGAAGATATCATTTTTCGTTATTCTCTTTTATTATGATTTATTTTATTAATTTGCAAAATCCTTTTTTGCCTTTTTTTAGTATTGGGTTTTTACTTAATTCTTCGTCTGTTATTTTGTATGTTATGTCTGTTATTTTTTCATCATTTAATGTTATTCCGCCTTGTGCTATTAGTGTTTTTGCTTGTCCTTTTGATTGTACAAATCCTGCAGAAATTATTGCTTCTAATATTGTAGCATCTGGTTCTATTTTTGCTGTTGGCATATTTTCTGCATTGCCTTTTCCTGAGAATAGATTTTCTGCCGCTTCTTCTGCTTCTTTTGCTGCTTTTTCACCATGTACTAATTTTGTTATTTCAAATGCTGCTATCTTCTTTGCCTTGTTTATTTCTTCTCCTTCAACTTCTGTTAGCTTATTTATTTCTTCCATTGTTAGGAATGTCAACATACTCATTACTGTTTTTACATCTGCATCTGCTATGTTTCTCCAATATTGGTAGAATTCATATGGTAACGTTTTTGTTTCGTCAAGCCATAGTGCTCCTTTTTCGGTTTTTCCCATTTTTTTTCCTTCTTTTGTTGTCAATAGTTTAAATGTAAGTCCAAAGGAATCATTTTTATTGAATTTTCTAATTAAGTCTACTCCTCCTATTATGTTAGACCATTGGTCATTTCCACCCATTTGAAGTTTGCAACCATATTTATTATATAAATACCAAAAGTCGTATGATTGCATTAACATGTATCCCATTTCAAAAAATGTTAGGCCTGAATTTAGTCTATTTTTGTAGCATTCTGCTGAAAGCATTCTTGTTACAGTAAATTGTGTTCCTATTTCTTTCATAAAGTTTATGTAGTTTAAGTCTAGTAACCAATCTGCGTTATTTACTATGATTGCTGAATTGTCTCCTTCGAAACTTAAAAACTTGCTTACTTGTTTTTTTATGCATTCTACATTATGGTCTAATTCTTCTCTTGTTAGCATTTTTCTCATGTCTGTTTTTCCTGATGGATCTCCTATTGTAGCTGTTCCTCCACCCATTAGTAATATTGGTTTATGTCCTTCTTTTTGCATGTATGATGCTACCATTAGTGACACAAAATGTCCTACATGTAAGCTGTCAGCTGTAGGGTCTATTCCAATATAAAATGGTATGCCTTTGTTGTTTAATAATTTTCTAAGTTCTTCTTTATCTGTTACTTGTTCAACATATCCTCTATTTTCTAATATATCTAAAACATTTTCCATATACATTTTCCTTTCTTGCTTTATTTGTTGTTTCTTTATCCACATTTTGTTCGTATTTTGTTGATTACTCTCCTTTTAATTTTTCTGCTGTGTCTGCTGCAATTAAGCTATCTATCATTGTATCAATGTCTCCATTTAAAAAGTTTTCCATTTGATAAACACTCATTCCAATTCTGTGGTCTGTAATTCTCCCTTGTGGGTAGTTATATGTTCTTATTTTTTCACTTCTTTCAGCATTTCCTATTTGGCTTCTTCTTTCACTGTCAATTTTACTATCACGTTCTCTTTTTTCTTGTTCATATAAGCGAGATTGTAACATTTTCATTGCATACTCTCTGTTTTGGAATTGTGACCTTTCTGTTTGACATTCTACTACCATACCTGTTGGTACATGTATTAATCTAACTGCAGATGATGTTTTGTTTATATGTTGTCCTCCTGCTCCTGATGCTCTAAATACTTCCATTTTTATGTCTGCTTGGTTTATATTTATTTCAACGTCTCCAACTTCTGGTAATACTGATACTGATGCTGTTGAAGTGTGTATTCTTCCACTTGCTTCTGTTTCTGGTACTCTTTGGACTCTATGAACTCCACTCTCAAATTTTAGTCTACTGTATGCGCCATCACCTTTTATCATAAATGATATTTCTTTATATCCCCCTAACTCTGTGGCATTTTCATTTAATACATCTACTTTCCAGTGTTTTTTATCACAATACATTGAATACATTCTAAATAGTGTGCCTGCAAATAGTGCTGCTTCATCTCCTCCTGCTCCTGCTCTTATTTCGCATATTACGTTCTTGTCATCATCTGGGTCTTTAGGAATTAATAATATTTTTAATTCGTCTTCTAGTATTGGCAATTTTTCTTTTGATGATAACATTTCTTCCTCAGCTAGTTCTTTCATTTCTGGGTCTTTTAATAGTTCTTTAGATTCTTCATATTGTTGTTTTACTTTTTTGTATTCTCTATATTTTTCAACTATTGGCTCCATATTAGCTTGTTCTTTCATCATTTTTCGCCATTCTTCTTGGTTTGCAATTACCTCTGGGTCACTAATTGCCTTTGTTAGTTCCTCATATTTTTTTTCAATGTCTTCTAAATTTTCAAACATAAGTATCATATATGAATGTACTTTTTACATTCATACTTTCCTCCCTTTTTTAATATTTTTTATTATACACTCATTTATAGGTAAAAGTCAATTTTTGCTTAGTTTTTTGTTAAGTTTTTCTAAAGTTCTACATAATTAAATTCTATTTTCATTTTTTCTAATAATGTTTTTTCTCTATTTGTACAAGTTAATATTATGATTTGGTTATCTGCTTCACTTAAATATTGTAAGGTTTCTTTTAGTCTGTCATCGTCAAAATAAGCAAATGCTTCATCTAGTATTATTGGTATTGATTCTTTTGATAGTTCTTTTATTACTGATAGTCTTAATGATAAATATATTTGTTCTATTGTTCCTATACTTAATTTTTCTATTGGTAAATAACTACCATTTTGAAGTTCAACACTTATCTCGTCTCCTAATATTATTTTATTGTAATTTTTATTAGATATTTTTTCTATGTTTTTAGATAATCTCTCACTAAACTTTGGCATAACATTTTTTTTCATTTCTTGATATGCTTCTTCCATCAATTCTTTTGTTATTTTAAATACTTCAGATTGTTTATTTAATTCTTCTAGTTTTTCTTTTTCTACTGCAAGTAATTCTTCATATTCTATTAATTCATCTAATTTGGGTTCTATATTTTCTCTATCTAATTCTGTTTTATGTAGTTCTAATTCTAATTTATTTATTTCTTCTTTATTTTGTTCTACTATCTCTTCTATTCCTGAATTAAATAAGTCATTTATATTGTTGCCATATTCGTTTATTAATTTCTCTTTTTCTATTTTATTGTTTTTTAATAATTGTTCTTGTAGTTCTTCTGTCTCTTTTTTTAATTTCAAATTATTTTCTTCGATTATTTTTGTATCTTTTTCTATTATTTTTGAATTATTTTTTTGGTATTTTACTATAATATAAATTGCAAAAATTAAAATTAATAAGAATAAAATATAATTTAATATTTTGTTTTTTAATAAAATAAAATTAATTATATTCATTAAAATCAAAAATGTTAAAATTGCAAAATTAATTATTTGCTTTTTATTTTTATCTTTTTGTATTTTCTCTTTATTATTTCTTTCAATTTTTTTATTATTTTCTTCAATTATGTCTTTTTTTATGTTTATTTTTTCTTGTTCTTTTTTATCATTATTAATTAATGTTTTTATTTTTTCATAAATTATTTTATTATTTTTTTCTTCTTCTAATTGTTTTTTTATTTCGTTATTTTTATTTTCATATTCATATTTATAGTTTTTATATTGCTTAATCTCATTTATTTTTGTTTCATAATTATTTATATTTTCTTTTACTATATTTATTGGTTTTTCCTGACTTCGTTCTGTTCCTACTTCATTTAATAATAGTCTGTCTAACTTTGCTATTGCAGTTTTATATGATGTTTCTTCATTTCCGCTTTCTGCTAGATTTGCAATTTTTTGCAATAAGTTGTTTTGAGTATTTGAATTTATTTCTATTTCTTTTTGATTTGTTATTACTGTAGCTTCTAATACGTCTTTTTCAATTCCTGTTTGCTCAACAAAAAATTGGTTGCCAAGCTTTTTGTCAATATTATATTTTTCTGTTATATCATTATTGTTTTCATCATATATTTTAGGTGTTTTCTTTTCAAAATTTCTATATATATAATATTTTTTTTCATCACCAAGTTTATAATTTATTGAACCTGAAAATTCTGATTTATTCCATGGAGAGTATTTATCATAATCGGTATATTTTTTTCCATTTTTATTTTTTGATATTCCATAAAACATACTTGTTATAAAATTTAATAAAGTAGATTTTCCAGTTTCGTTTTTTCCATATATCAAATTTATTTTTTTAAAATTTATTTCTTTATTGTTTAATTTTCCATATTGATTTATTTTTATTTTTTCTATTTCCATTTTATACCTTCCATTTTAGTATAATCTTATTATTTTTTAGACAGTTTTTATATGTGTTTTTTTGCTTTTAAGTCAACTTTTGTTTTTTCTTGTATCTTTTGCAACCTTATGTTCGTTTTTATATTGTTTTTAAAATTGTTTTTAACTATCAATTCCAAATTGTTTTTTTGTGTTTTCTGTTCAATATATTCCTTATTTCCCAATCAATCCATCGTTTTATAGTTTCATTTCATTATTTTGGATTGTATTGTCAAATTAACAATTCTTCATTTTTTTCAATTTTCAACTTTCCATAATTCGATTTTGTAATTCTAGTATCTTTTCATAAGTTTCTTCATCAATTTCTCCATTGTGAAATTTCAAATTTAGTTTTTTTAGAAAAATTCCTGATAGAGTTTTATCATTTTCTGTTATTGAATTTTTATATTTTGTTTTGTCTTTTATTTTTATTATGTTATCTTGAATAAGTTTCATGTTTATATTAATTGAGAAATTTTTCATTCCTGTTAAATGTATTTCATAATAATTATTTTTTGTTTCTATTAAATTTAATTTTTCTATTAATTCTTCTTGAGATAAAATATCTGTTATATTTATTTCTTTTTTTATAAATTCTTTTTCATCTATTTTTATAAATTTTTTATTTAAGAATTCTTTTCCGTTTAATTTTATTGTTTCTCCAAAATAAAATCCGTGTTCTCCAGGTTCATCAAATCCTAATGATATTAATGAACCTGGATAATATTCATCTTTTTTATGTATATGACCTATTGCTACATAACTAAATTTCTTTAATTTATTTTTATCTATTTTATTATATTTAGAATCTGTATATATATCTCCATGAGTTATTAATATATTCATTTTTTCAGGTTCTTCTATTTTTATATTTTCTATCATGTTTTCCTTCATTTCAAAATCATTAAAGCCATATCCATAAATATTTATATTTTCATATTTTATTGTTTCAACTTTTTCTGTAAATATTTTTACATTTTCTGACCAATTATATACTGAATAATATGAATTTTTTAAGTATGGATCATGATTACCTGGCGCTATAAATATTTTTGTATTTTTTATTTTTTTAAATAAATTATTTATGTAGTCTATTGTTGTTTTTCTTATATTTTCTTCTTCATATAAATCCCCACTAATAAATAGATAATCTACTTTTTCTTCTTTTATAAAATCTATTACTTTTCTAAATGCTTCTCTTTGTTCCATTCTTCTTTGTTGTCCTAAATTGGCTCTTTCTGCAAGTGTTCTAAATGGCATATCAAAATGAACATCTGCAATATGTACAAATTTCATTTACTTTTTCTCCTTATTTAAAATAATTTCAATAATATTAATTTATATTTATTTTAAAAAAATAAGCCAAATATATTTTTATTTTATAATTTGGTTTATTTTTTATTTTTAATCATTTAAGTTTCCAAATAACTCATCGAATTTTGCTTCTAATTCTTTTTGTATGTCTATCTCTTCTTCATCGTTAGTTGGTACTACTGATTTCAGATTATTAAATTGATTTTTTGCTTCTAATACTTGTTGTTCAGCTTTTATTTCTGAATTTTGTCGTGTTTCATTTATTACTTTGTTTATAGGCTGAACTTCTGATTTTGTATTCTGTTGAATATTATTTACTGAATTTACTACATTATTATTTAAGTTATTTGTTGCTCTTATCTGATTTTGTTCAATATTATTTTGAACTTGACTTGAAATTGCGGCTTGAGATTTATCATTTTGTTGTTGAACTTGATTTGTGTTATTTTTTGTTGTTTCAATTTCGCTAAATAAATTATCAAGTGTTCCAATTTCTAGTTCCTTATTTTCTTCAGTTTTTTCTGTATATGGATTTGCTGGATTAAATTTTCTCCATTCTCCTCTATCTGCTACTTTATAGTCATTATGGTTTAGTCTATTATTATTAAAATCTCTAACTATATTAGGCTTTTTGTAATACCAAAATTTCTTTGCTTTTATTGGCTTTAATCCTTTTTCAAATATAATACATTCGTTATTATCCATTCTTCTTAGTTCATCTGGTGTCATAAGTGCTCTTGCCATTATTTGGTCAGACTCGCTGTATCCTGTACGTACTGAGTCATTGTTTCTATTCATTGTTTTGCTATTATGTGATATTGTTTTTTCACCTAATTCTTTTGAAAAGTATTCTACTGTCTCATAAGAGTTACTTCCTAGAAATACATGTGTATCACAGTTTCCTATAATTGTTTCATATGATTTATCGTATATTGCTTTTAATTGGTCTAAGTTTTGTAATATTACACTAAATGATATTCCTCTACTTCTACTTGTTGATATTTTTTTGTCAAAATCTGGTACTTGGCCTATATTAGCAAACTCGTCTAATATAAAGAATGCTGGTATAGGTAATCTTCCTCCATTTCTATCTGCAAAATCATATAACTGTTGTATCATTTGTGAGAAAAATATGGTTAGTAAGAAATCATATGCTGCATGTGTATCTGATGATACAACATATAATGCTGTTTTCTTTTTTGCTATGTCATCGAAGTCTATTGTGTTTGTTGATGTTACATCTGCTATTTCTTTTGAGTCAAATTTTCCTAATGATGATTGTAGTGAACTTAATATTGTTCCATATGTTTTTTCTGATGCTAATTCAACTGATTTGTAGTTCATTCGTGCTGGATGGTCATAAGGCAATTCACTCATTAAATTTGATAAAAGGTTGCTGTCTCCGTTTTTGCTTGCTGCTCTTACTAATTCTGCGCAGCTTGCTAAGTTTTGCTCTTCTGGTGGTCTTTTTGCTAATAAATAATATATTAATGCTTTTAGTAATAATTCTGACATATTATCCCAATATGGGTCTGATGATTTCGTTGCTTCTGTTTTTTGTCCTTTAATAATTGTGTTTGCTATAATATCTACATCTATTTCTGATTGAATATGTTGTATTGGATTATAGCTGTCACTACATGTTGGGTTTACTAAATTTAATATTTTTATTTCATATCCTTTTGATTTTAAATATCCTGCTGTTGAATCATATATCTCTCCTTTTGGGTCTGTAAATATGTATGAACCTAAGCATTGATGTGCATTTGGCATTGAATATGATGATGATTTACCAGAACCTGAACCACCGACAATAAGTACATTTACATTTCCTATTTTATTTAGTGGTAAATAGTTGTTTTCTGCAAGGATTAATCCCTCGTTTTTACTTAAAACCCTATATTGTTCGCCTCCTTGTGACCAGTCACTCGAACCGTGTTCTATTTTATCATATTCACTTTTACTGCGTGCTTTATATAGTCCAATTCCTACAGCTATTGCTATTATAATTGTGTAACCTGATGTACATTTTCCAAATATGCCAATTGTTTCACTATTGAATACTTTTACTATTGCTGAGAAACTTGTTACGTTTTTAGGTAGTTGCCCTAAAAAGGTTTGAATATTAAAAACACTATTTATAGTACTTTCACTAATAGATACTGCTAGAGGTGCTACTAAAAATAACATACCTAGTATCCATATTATGAATCCTACAATTAGTGTTTTCATGTTTTTCTTAATCCAAGCTATCATATTTCCTCACTTCTTTCTAAGGAATAATTAGTCCTTACATTGAAATTGTTTTTCCTTATCATTTGTTTTAGTTGTTTCTTTATTCGTAAAACAATAATATATTTATTAATATATTATTGTTTTATAATTTTCATTTTATAGATAGAACAAACCAATTGAATAATGAATTACAATTGGTTATCTATCTTCATTTTCGTCTAATACTATTGCGTCTTTTCCTTTATAGTGTACTCTTGCTCTGTATTTTGCTCTATTTGCTTTCATTTGATTTACTTGTTCTTCTGAAAGCATTGGTATATCTATATTTTCGTCAGCTGTAAATACAGTAATTTCTGTTTGTAAATTTGGTTGAACAGGGCCATTACCATTTGTTTCTTCAATTTTCCCTGGTTGAATTACTTGCAAACCTTGGCTATTTTTATCATATGATTTGTCTCTGTCTTTAAATCTAAGTGACATTAAATGAGCTTCAAATGTTGAATTTTCGTTATCTAAATTACCCATTTTGCAAATCCTCCTTGCTATTAAACGTTTTTATCTCTTATCTCAAATGCAAAATATGATTTATATGGTTTTAGTTTGCATTTTCCTTTTACTTCATTTGTGGTTTGGTCTATGTATAACATAGGTTTTACTTCTTCGGTTGTTTCAGGGTCAATTATAGTTATTGGTCTTCTTAAATTTGGTGTATATTTAAAGTTTTTGTACTCTGTAGCAGTTTCTAAATAAAGCGTGTCAAATTGCACAGGAATAGGTAATCTTGATATCCTAATCTTGTCATTTTTTAACTTTCCCATATTAACTATTACTTTATTTTCGCCAAAAGATAATATTACTAAATCTTCTCCTTCTGGCTCTGGATAGTCAATAAAAAAAGTCTTTTTCTTTGCATTGCCATTTAATTCTTCTGATGATACTAATCTTTCTAATGTATATTTTGGATATTCATTTAGGTATTCTTTTGCTGTTTTATTAATTCTGTAAATTACAGTACTTACGTCTTTTGGGTCTGTTATACTGAAATATTTTCCATTAAATCCCTTAGCCATCATACACCTCTTTCATTAGCTGACTGCTCTTTTTATTATACTATAATTATGTAAATATGTCAACTTTTTATTATATTTTATTTTAAATTACAATAATAAGTGTTTTTTTTATTTTAGTTAGTCTTGCATTTTGTTACTTTGCCTTGATTTTCTGCTTTTTTTAGCATTTCAAATATTTTTACTTCTTTTGCTAATTCTTCTTTAGACAGTACAATCTTTGTTATTATGTTTAAGTTTCCTCTTTCTCCTTTTCCATTGCTATAGCCTTTTCCTTCTATTGTTAATTTATCTCCACTGCTTGTACATTTGGGAATTACAATTTGTAGCTCTTCTTTTAGTACTGATATCTTCTTTGTCGTTCCTAGAGCTGCTTCCCATACTTTTATTGGCAATTCAAGAAATAAATCTGAACCTACAAGTTTAAGATTATTATTGTCTTTAATGTTTATGCTTATTACTAAATCACCATTTTTCCCGCCATTTTTCCCCTGTTGTCCTTGTCCTGGAATTTTTATTTTATCATGATTCCTAGCTCCTGCTGGCACTTTAAAATTAAATGTTGTTTCTTTTCCTTGAACTGTTCTAAATTTAAGTTTTTTGTTTGCTCCAAAAAAAGCTTGTTCTATGCTTACCTCTACTGATGTATTTATATCTTCACCATATTGTGGAGTTTGTGTTTTTTTTGCTTTTTTCTTGCTAACTTCACCAAATAGCATCTCTATTATTGTTTCTTTTAATGTTTTTTTCTCTTTCTGAGTTGTCTTTTGTGCTTTTCTCCTAACATATCTGTTCCAATTATAATCATACTTTCTTTTCGTTCTTGAATTAGACAATATCTTGTATGCTTCATTTATATCTTTGAATATTTCCTCAATTTCGGCGTTTCCTTCGTTTTTATCTGGATGGTACTTCTTTGCCTTCTCTCTGTAGGCATTTTTTATTTCATCTGTTGTAACTTTATTTGTTTCAAGTCCTAGTATTTTATAGTAATCTTTAAAAACCATCTGTCTCGCCCTCCATATTGCATACATTATATATTATTTTTTTCTATTTATCAATATGTAATTACGAGTTTCTATACTTTTTTCTAGTAATAATTTTCCTTTTTCTATGTTAGACTTTATTGCCCAATCGATTATTTCTAATACTGCTTGGTCAATGTCTTCCATTGCAAGATTTCTATAGTATTCTACATTTTCATAACTTCTGTTTTCTTCTATCTTGTCTGCGCAAAATACAATCTTCTCTAAAATACTCATATTGGCTCTTCCAGTTGTATGCCATTTTATTGCATTACACATGTCTTCGTCAAAATTATATATTTTTTTACATAAGTCGGCACCAATTTTACCATGTAACAACTTTGTATTGTATCTTTCAACGTCTGTTATTTCTATGTTGTTTTCTTTAATATATTTAAGAGCTTCCTCATCTATTATTTCTTTTGCAATATCATGCATTAATCCTGTTTTTTCTGCTTTTTCTATATCTATATTATATTTGTCTGCAAGCATTTTACTCATTTTCATTGTTCCTAATGAGTGCGAATATCTTTTTTCATTAGTAATGTATTTTTTTAATTCTTCTTTTAGCTCTTCTATTTTCATTTTTATTTTCACTTTCTTTATTATTTCTTCTTACCTTCAAGTGCTAATTCTATTAATTTATCAATTAGTTCTGAATATTTTAGTCCTTCACTTTCCCAAAGTTTTGGATACATACTTATTGATGTAAATCCTGGCATGGTATTTATTTCGTTTATATATACCTTTTTTGTATCTTTTTCGACAAAGAAGTCAACTCGTGAAAGCCCACTTCCATCAATTGCTTTAAAAGCTTTTGCTGCTAGTCGTTTTATTTCTTTTATCTTTTCGTTTGGAATATCTGCAGGTATAACTGTTTTAGATTCCACATTTTTGTATTTTGCATCATAACTATAAAAGTTTTCTGCTGATTTTATTTCACCTACTGTTGTTACTTCAACATGTTCATTTCCAAGTACTGCACATTCTACTTCTTGGCCATTTATTGCTTCTTCAATTAATACCTTTTTGTCAAATAATGCTGAATTTTGTATTGATTGAATTAGCTCTGCTGAATTTGTTGCTTTTGTTACGCCAACTGATGAGCCAGAGTTTGCTGGCTTTACGAACACAGGGAATTTGAGTTTTTCTTCTATTAAATTTGCTATTTCATCATTTTCTAATTTTATTTCTTCAAATTGCTCATTTACATACGTATTTTCATTTTTTATGTATATATATTTTGCTTGTGGAATGTTTGCCTTTTCAAATATTGCTTTTGTGTATACCTTATCCATTCCAACGCTTGATGCTAGTACTTTACATCCTACATAAGGTATGTTTAGCATTTCAAGCATTCCTTGTATTGTACCGTCTTCTCCATATAGTCCATGTAAAACTGGAAATACTACGTCTGAGCCTTTTAGCTCTTGAATGATGTTTTTTATTACTTTATTATTTTTATCTAAAAATTCTCCATTTTTACTAATTACTATCTGATTAATATCATATTTGTTTTTATCTAAATTTTCTATTACATTTGCTGCTGAATTAATTGACACTTCGTGTTCTGTTGACATTCCACCATAAATTACTGTCACTTTAATTTTTGACATTTTTATTTCATTCCTTTCCTATCTACTATAATATATTATTCTTTAGTAATAGCTTCTACAATTTCAATAAATTTCATTGAATTTGATGCCTTTACAAGTATTATATCGTTTGGCGATATTATTTCTTTTATCTTTTTAATTGCATCTATATTGTTTGTATATTGATATATTTCCTTTGCTTTTGCGTTTTTTGCAATATTTTCAGAAAGCTTTCCTACCGTAATTAATACATCAATATCTGTTACTTCTTTTCCAACTGCTGAATGTAGTTCTTCTGCATAATTTCCTAGCTCTAACATATCTCCTAATACTGCAATTTTTCTTTTATTTTTAATATTCTTTAAATATGTTATTCCAGCTTTCATTGAATCATAATTTGCATTATAAGTATCGTTTATTACTGTTGCTCCGTTTTTTGCAGTATTAATTTCCATTCTCTTTTTTGTAAGTTCAAATTTTGATATTCCCTTTAATGTTTCGTCTATAGCTATTCCAAAATATGTTCCTACTGTTATTGCGCATAAACTATTTAATACGAAATGTTCTCCTCCAACAGGTACTTCTACTTGGATATTTTCTATTTCTTCTGATTGTGAATCTTTGGTTGTAATTTTTTCTCCAATTAAACTATACCTACTTTTGTCTTCAAATAATTCTATTTGTTTTGCCATAAAACTGCTTTTGTTTGTAATTCCATATGTTAGCTTATTATATTTTGTGTCGTTTTTTGCCCATTCACCTAATAAATCGTTATCATTGTTTATTATTACTGTATTGCCTTGAAGTCCTTCTAATATCTCAAGTTTTGCTTTCAGTATATTTTCTCTTGAACCTAAGTTACCTATATGTGCTGTTCCAACGTTTGTGATTATTGCTATCGTAGGTTTTGCTATGTTTGTTAATCTACTTATTTCGCCAAAATGATTCATTCCCATTTCAACACATATTGCATTTTCATCTTTTAGACTTAGTATTGTAAGTGGTAATCCTAATTCATTATTCATGTTTCCTTTTGTTTTTAATACTTTATATTTCATTGATAGTACAGAAGCTACCATATCTTTTGTACTTGTTTTCCCTACGCTCCCAGTGATTGCAACAACTGGAATATTATGTTTTTGTCTTTCATATGTTGCCATCTGTTGCAAGGCTGTTTGAGTATCTTCTACTTCTATTATATTAATTGTTTCGTCTTTTATTCGTGGCTCTTTATTATATATAATACAAGTTTTTGCACCATTTTCTATAGCTGTTTTTATATAGTCTATATTGTTTATCTTTCCTTCTGCAACTGATACAAAAGTATCTCCTTGTTGTATTTCTCGAGAGTCTATTTTAAAGTTTTTACAATTTTCATTTTCATTTCCACATAAGAGTGTTCCTTCTGTAACTTCTAGTATTTCCTTTATTTTCATATTGCTTTCCTTTCACTTACTCATTTTTAGTTTTTCCCCTAATAAATATTTAGTCTTTTTATATTTATTTTTCATATTATATTCTACAATTTATAATTTTACAAGTATGTTTTTTAATTTCTTTTTGTAAGATTTAGAATTTATAAATATAGCAAAACAGACCTATTTTCATTATAGGTCTGCCTATTAATATTTTTTCGTTTTCTCTTACGTCGTAAGCGTTCCATTAGGTGTATCTACTATTAATAAAATATCTTCTTCTTTTCCAGTTTCGGTATTTACATACACTAAGAAGTCATTTTCATTAATTCTTCCTTTTACTTCATAACAAAGTATTTCACTATTCCATTCTGTTGGTATTATAGCAATGTCAAGCTGTTTTATTTCTATATTTTTATTGATTTTTTCTAATACTTGTTTTGGGCTTACTTTTATCTCTGGTATTTCTCTTTTTTCTTTATGAGAGTTTAGATAGTTTGTTGCTTCAATTCCTAATACTTCTCCGTTGTCTAATGCAATTTTTACTTTTATTAAATCAGGGTATATAATTACATTTCTAAGTTCTTCTTTTGTTTCTCCCGTTGGCTCTACTCCTTTTAGGTTCAATTCTTGAGTATAAGCATAATTTACTGTAATTATATTTCCTTCTTCCATATAATAAGTTTCTTTCATGTTTTTGTATTCTCTGGAATTTAGAAAGTCTTTTCCTGATTGTATGGCTTCTTCTTTGCTAATACTTTGTTCTTTTATGTCTCTACTTGAGTTCATTGAAACAATGTGTCCACCTTTTTTTGATACTGATATTGTAACTTGTGCTTCGTTTGTTAGTATTCCCATAAAATTATAACAGCCAATCCTTGCATTTTCTACTTCTCCATTAGATGCTAATTCTTTTATTTTGTCTTCTCCAATGAATTTCTTAGCTAATTCAGTTGCTTTTTCATTATTTATATCTTCTCCTGTAAGTCCCTCTCCTTTGAAGTTCTCTTGATTTTCAGAAAATGCTCCATCATATATTAATCCAGTGTATTGATGCAAATTTTCTTCAATGCTAGAAAAAGTTACTTTTGATAGATTATTATTGTTTTGTAATAATGCTTCTGTCCCTTTCTTCTGAAGTGCATCCCATCTTATGTTTCTTTCAAAAAGGTCCGCTTCTAATTGATTCAAAGTATTTTCAAGCTCTATACTATTTTTGTGCAATTCTTGTAGTTTTTCTATATCTTCTTTTTCTAACGCTTCTTTATTTATTGCTTTTTTTGATAAAACATAGCAATAGTCACCTACTTGGTTTAAAAATTTTTGAGTACGTTCTAAGTCTTGTGCTTCTATTGGTATTCTTGCTAAATAGCTTTGTGCTAATACGGCTGTTTGTGCCGTGTTCGTAAGTGTTCTAGCAATGTATTCTTCGTCATTTGATATTAATGATTTTGCTAGCATTTTTTCGGTATCGTTTACATATTCTATTAATTCGTAAAATGCCTCATTGTATCCATTGTCTGCCAATTGCCTATAGTCTCTACTTTTTCTTATAGCATATACTGTTAATATCAATATAATTACTATTAGAGTAACTACTAAAGTTAGCATTTTTCCTTCTCTTAGCCTATCCTTCCATTCGTAGGCTTTATTTTTTACCTTCCCCATATTATACTTATTCCTTTCTTGTTTCATTAATAATGCTTAAATAATTATAAAATTTTATATATTGTTTCATTAGAATGTAACATATACTTTAAAATTTCCTCTTGAACTTAAATGAATTTCTTCAACTCTATTTCCGTCTAGTATAAGTGATGATTCTCCTGTTTGTCTGTATTGAATTTCGTATATAGCTTGCTCCCATTTTAAGGTTACATTAAAATTTTTCCAGTCTTCTGGTACACATGGATTTATTGTCATTTTTTTATGATATATTTTAATTCCTAAAATATATTTTATTTGTGCTTCATAAAGCCAACTGCTAGAGCCCGTATACCATGTCCAACCTCCACGACCAGCTTGAGCACCTTCTGAATAAATATCTGCTGCTATAACATAAGGTTCGACTTTATATGACATTGTATCTTCTCTAGTTTTTGTGTGTTCTATAGGATTTATTTTCTTATATATATTCATTGCTTGTTCTTTTCGTTCTAGCATTATTTCAGCAATTAATGACCATATAGCTGCGTGTGTATATTGTCCACCATTTTCTCTCATACCTTTTCCATAGGCTGTTATATATCCTAAGTCCTCTTTTTCAAGTGCTGGATATAATAATCTAACTAAATTATTTTTTTCATCTACAAGGTATTTTTCGAGGCTATTCATTGCAATATATTTTTTGTCATTATCTGCTCCACCTGATATTACTGCAAAACTTTGTGATATATTGTCGATTTTGCATTCTTCATTTTCTATGCTGCCTATTACTTTTCCATCATCGTTAAATGCTCTTCTAAACCATCTTCCATCCCAACCTTCTGTATTAAGTGCCTTTTTTAACTTACTTGCTGTTGATATAAATTCCTCTTTTAATTCCTCATAATTTATTTTATTTAGTTCTCCAATATTTGTTGGCCCTAGTTCTTGTCCAATTTCGTATTGAAAGCTTGGTTTAGAGTTATCAAATATTATACCTTCAAGTGCTAGTGACATTTCTTTACTTATATTAATTTTCTTAATATGACTTTTTTGATAATCAATTAATTCAATAAATCTGTTCAATATATTATATAAGAAAAATCCTAGCCATACGCTTTCACCTTTTCCTTTTGTTCCTATGTTATCCATTCCATCGTTCCAATCGTTGTTTTTTATCAAAGGTAATCCATGTTCTCCAAAGTTGCAGGCAATCTTTATTGCTTTTAGACAGTGTTCAAATATGGTCCCCTCTTTTGAAGTTTTAGTATAAAAATCTACTCTATCTTTTTCATTTTCATTAAGTTCGTGGGCATCAATATAACTTGCTATTTCATCTAAAATATTATAATCTCCAGTAAAATCAATATATTCCTCTACTGCATATACTAAAAATAACATATCATCTGAGCATCTTGTTCTTATTCCCAATTGTGTGTCTTCATGCCACCAATGTTCAACGTCGCCCTCATAAAACTGATGTGCTGCGTTTAGTAATATTTGATTTCGTAATATTTCTGTATCTACCCATTTCATTCCTAAGGCATCTTGCAGTTGGTCCCTATATCCATATCCTCCGCTTGATTGATAAAATCCTGTTTTGGCAATCATTCTTGATACTATTGATTGATAAACTAAATACCCATTTTGCATTGCATTAAATGATTTCATAGGAGTATTAGCTGTTACTTTTTGTACTACTTGACTCCAATAATTTTTTGTTTCTTCAAATTCTGTTTGATATTTGTTTGTAAATTTAGTTCCTATGTTGACGCACTCCATTTCTGTTTTTTCAGCCCCAAGTACAAGTATTATATCCTTTGTTTCATTTGGATTTAGTGTTACTTGTATCTCATAATTTTCATTTATTGGTTCATTACTTGTTACATAACAATAGTAATTAGGATTTATGTTATTTTTTATAAATATTGTGTTTAGATTTTTTTTGTATTTTGTTGATATTATTGATTTTTCTTTTTTCTCTCCTAATAACCAGTCTATATTATATCTTATCTTTAATTTCTTTTTTTCTTTATTGTTATTTGTTAATCTTATTACACTAACCTTTGCATTATCATCTACTGGAATAAAAATTGTAATATTTTGTTGTATGTCTTCTCCTAAACTAATAAATCGTGAATATCCAAATCCATAACATACATATTTTTCATTTTCTTGTTCAATTCCTTCTAATACTATTTCTTCTGGTGAATAGTCTTCATATGCATCATTTTCAAATTTCGTTATCCTATTAGTTCTGCTATTTATATACCATGTATATCCTCCCATTTGATTTGTTACTACTGTTCCAAAGTTTTTGTTTGCCATTATATTTGCCCATGCAACAGGAGTTATATTTTCATTGTTTTCTTTTATCCAAAATTCATTTAGCTCATTATTAAAAGTTCCTAGTTTGTTTTCAAAGTTTAAATCTTTATAGTCTGTTTCTATTTTTAGTTTGTCTATTTTCTTACGCCCTGTAAGGATTGATTTTTTATTATTTTTTGTTTCATAATTTATTTTGTTTTTATTATAGCTATTTTCTTCTTCAGTTTTTATTGATTTATCGCTATTTTTTACAATTTCATCATTAACTGTTTCTATACTATTTTGTATTTCTTTACTAAAGCTTACGATATGCGTATTTTGTAATTTATTTTTATATTCTTTATATAATTCATTTACTTGAATATCTAGTGCACCATTATGTGTATTAATAACTAAGTTTGCTCTTTTTTCAATTACCTCTATTTCCTTTTTTTCAAGATTATTTAATATAAAAATTCCTCCTCTTTGGTTAATATATCTACTCATCTTTTGGTCAATATATAAATTGCTATTTTCTATACTTGCTAATATAACTAATTCTAATTTTACTTTTTTGTTTTGCATATATTCATATGCCTTTAATATGTCTTTTATAATATAATAATCATTTCTTTCTTTTATTTTTACTGCTAATATTGGAAAATCTCCTGATATTCCATATTTCCATAACTTTTTATCTTCAAGATTATCCTCTATATCTAATTGCTTTTGTGCTGGATATAATAGCATTTCTATTATATTTTGATATGTTGATATATTCTTTTCTTTTATTTCCATATATCTAATCTGTGCTTCATTTTGAGATTTTGAAAGTTCGTATACCCTATCTAGATTTTCAATATTCATGTATTCTTCAATATTAACTTTTGCTTGTTCTTCATTATATCCTGCACTTGTAATTAAATATAAACTCTTTTCATTATTTTTTTTAATTTCTATTATTTTTCTCATTGCAACTATAGGATTTATTGTAGTATCAATACTATTTGAGAGTGGTAATGACTCTTCTATTGTGTCTGGCAATAGAATTTTACTATTGGAGTTATTATTTTCTTTCTCTAAATTATGTTTTTTAATATTAGAAATTTCTCTTATTCTTTTTCTTGAGATAAAGTTTTCCTTGTTTATTTCAAATTCTAAATTTGAATTTGCCTCTTTTTCAAATAGTGTCTTTGCAATACATATTATTTTTTCACTTTCATTTCTTCTTTTTCTAGTTATAATTAATTTTCCATCTTCGTATAGATATGATAAAAACATTTTGTTAAATGTCTTGTGAGCATTATGCTGTTCAATTGTTGATAAAACTATGTCTTCGTAGGTTGTTACTTCAAACTTTATATTTTGTATACCTTTGTTAAATATTTTTATTTGTTTTATTTCAACTTCACAATCTGGCGCTAAACATGTATCTATTATAATCTTTATATTTCCATCTTCTATTATAAATTTATTTGAATATGGAGTGAATTCAATTTGTACTTTTATGTCATTCGTTGTAGAGTTTTTCTGCTTTTTTAAATTTTGAACTAATATATTCTGAATGTCGTATATTTTATTATTATTTAAGTTTTTAATATATATATTAACTCCTTCATTTATTACTATATCATCTATTTTAGTATATCCTTTTCCGTCTTCCTTTTGCATATTTGTTAATTCATTTGTTGATATAATATTTAGTCCATTTTGTTTTGGAGGAATAACTTCAACCCCTTCGTATCGTATCTTTTCGACCTTGTCTTTGTTTTCTTTAGTTATTACAACATTTTCTGGCATGTTTTCCTCTAATAAAATTTTTACACCTTTTATCTGAGGGTTTCTCATAAATCTTTTTTGAAATATGTTATCATTTAAAACATTGTTTATTGCAGTTAAAATCATTCCTTGATGATGTGCCATATATGTTTTTACAACTATTTTTTTTGGTTTATAGTCAATAGCATCATAAAATCCATATTTTCCTGTTGCTCCATCTTTTTCTAGTCTTTTTAAATTATAAATTGCATCTTTTGGAGTTATTGTTAATGCAAGCGCAGTTGAATATGGACTTACTACAGCATCTTCTGAAAGCCCTCTTTTTAGTCCTAACCATGGTATACCAAAAGTTTTATATTGATAATTTCCATAAAAATCTTTTAGACTATATGCAGACTCTGACATTCCCCATGGAATATTTAATTTTTTTGCATATTCTTTATCACTCATTACTAATAACTTACAAGATTCATCAATTAGAGTTGATTGATATGTTGGTATATTGATATTTGGCATTAGATATTCAAATGCTGTTCCTCCCCATGATAGTAAGCCTTTATGTTCTCGTAAACTTGTTAATGTTCTTCCTAAATTGTTCCAGTGTTTTGCTTCTACGTCTTTTTTAGCAATTGCAATTAAACTTGTTTGTCTTGCTTCAGAAGCAAGTAAATCATAGTAAGAATCATATAATTTGTTTTGTTCACAGTTAAATCCTATTGAGAAAAGCCCTGCTTTATAGTCATATAGTTTGCTAAAGTCTGTTTCTTCAATTATGTTGTCAATATTTGTAATTAATTGTTCTATATCTTTAGTTTTTGTCTGTTCTTCTAAAAACTCTCTTACTGTATATAAATATCCTATAAAGTTTCCGCTGTCTACTGATGATATATCATATGGAATTATTGGCTCTAGTGTCTTTATATTGTACCAGTTATATAAATGTCCATTCCATTTTGGAAGCTTTAAGATTGTGTCTATCATATTACTTAATAATCTTATTGTATTAATTTTATTTTCGAATTTTAAATCATAGCTTGCAATTGTTGACATCATTGCTAGTCCTATGTTGGTTGGTGATGTACGAGGTGCATATTTTTCTTTCCTGTCTTCTTGATAATTATCTGCTGGCAAGTAATTTATCATGCACTCTTTGAAATAGTTCCATGTCTTTTTTGCTATTATAGTTAAATATTCTCTTTCATCTTTTTCTAGATTTATTTTTCTTTTTTGAGTTTTACCTAAATCCCACATTAAATAAACTGCTAAAGCCCAACTTATCGTAAGGATTATAGTTATTGTATTAATTATATTCTCCTCTATTGTAATGTTGTCACTAATGTTCAATAAAACTATTAGCAATAATATTATTGCAGTTATAATTTGCGTTCTCATTGATTTTATATAGCTTACTATATTATTATTCGTATTGTTTTCTGCTTCATTTGCCGTTGTCCATTCTAATAAAAAGTTGTGTGAAATTTTCATTCTATATAGTGCTTTTATTACTGCTCCTAGTTCTAAAAATGCTATGTCTGGTAGCGTTACAAGGTCTACGAAAAATTTATATATTGAATGACTCCATTTAGAAAAGTTTGATACAAATAGTTTGTGTTTTATTGTTCCATTCTTTTGATGTATGAAATTATCAAATAGTCTTATAATCATCGGGGTTGCTAGTAATATTAATGGAATAAACAAGTTGAAAATATTTTTTTGAAATAGCATTCCCATTATAAGTGTTATAAATATAAATGCTTCATTTAGATTTCTTGAAATATTGTCTAATATTTTATATTTTGACAAATCATTTAATTCTGACTTAATCCATTTTAATATTTGTGTATCTCCACGTATCCATCTATGTTTTCTTTTCTTATATGATAAATAATTTGATGGAAAGTTATCTATTAGTGTTATATCACTTGCTAGTCCACATTTTAAATAGCTTCCTTCAATTAAGTCATGACTTAATACTGTATTCTCTGGAATCTCATCTTTTAAAATTTTATAAAAGACATCTAAATCGTAAATGCCCTTCCCCGTAAATATTCCTTCATTAAAGTTATCTTGATATACATCTGATATAGAGTTAGTATATAAGTCAATTCCTCCATTCCCTGCATATAATCTACTAAAGATTGTTTGCCTTCCACTATTCAAATCTAATCCAATTCTAGGTGATATTATTCCATAGCCTTTTGTTACAATGTTTTTTATGTTGTCTATTTCTGGTTTATTTAATATATGCATCATTGCGCCAACTAATTTGAATGCCGAATTTAATATTAAGTTTGTGTCTTCATCTATTGTTATTATATATTTTATTTTTAAGTTTTTCCTGCAAGTATTTACTTTAAATTCTGATTTACCTGTTTTTAAAAATTCGTTGAACTGAGAGATCATTCCTCTCTTACGCTCCCAGCCCATATAGCATCTTTCTGTGTTGCACCATTGTCTTTTTCTGTATGCAAAAAAGAATATTTCTCCATACTTTTTGTTTAATATTTTTATCTGCCTTTTTCCTTCATTTTCTATTTCTTTATCTGTTTCAACGATTTCGTTTTTTTCACTTGTGCAATCTCCTAATAGTGTAAAGTATAGGTTTTTAGATTTATTTGCTAAATAATATACTTCCATTTTATCTATTATGCTTTTAACATCTTCTTGTTTTTTTAGAATACTTGGAATTATACACATTGTTGTACATTCTTTAGGTATTTCATGTATTTCCATTTTGGGAATTGTTTTTACTTGTACTTTTTTACTTAGTATATATTGTATAATCTGTGTTACAAAATTTTGTATTGGTATAAATAGCAACAATGCAAGATAGTTCATTTTTAAAGATAAAAATAGTGTTATTATTATAGTTGTTAAATATATTGCTCCAATATATATTTTCGATTTTTCTTTATTGGTCTTTATTTTTACTTGCTTTCGTTCTAGAATCGTTAATAATTCATTTATTCCATCATCTATTAGATAATATCCTACATGAGACTTTTTTTGTTCTACTGTCGAATTTTTAGATAATTTTAATACTTGTTCTGCTATAAATATTTCTGATATTTTAGTTTTTTTAGATAACTCTTGTATCTTTTGTCGATAATAGTCTTTTGTTATGTGGTCCATCTCTCCATACACATTTGCAGGATCTTGTTTAAGTATTTTTTCAACAATATTTATTTTATTAAATACTGTTGTTGCATCTAGTCTTCCTATTGTTTTTAAGCTTGTTATGCTGTTCTTCATTGATAGGCTTTTTACTGCTATATCAAAGTGTTCTCTATTTATTGCGTCTGTAACTGTTAATCCCATTTTTTTTACTTGTTCTTCAAATATTTGTAAATAAGGAGTTGCTATCTTTCCATACTTTTTTAGTTTATATGACATATATTCTATAAATGGATATGTTCCTTCTACTTTTAGCTTTATCTCTTTAGTTGGTTTATTTTCTATTAGTCTTTCTACAATATTCTCGACTTTATATTTTTGCATTTGTGATATAAATACTTTTTCAGAGATATGTCTTATTTTTTCGATTATACATATCTCTAAGAATAGTCCTATATTATATATTTCTTCCATTTGAAGTTCTTTTTGTGTCTGGTAACTTTCTAAATATTCTATTAAATCTTCTTGATTTATTTTCCCATCTGTATTTGATATTATTTCATTCGCCAACATATATATTCTCGCAAATCCTTCATTTCGTAAGCCTGGGAGTTTCATGTATTTATTTAATGTTAAGTTTTTTGATATTATTTTAGATGCTTTTTCAATTATATAATAATTATCTAATATCCATTCTCCTGCAGAATGAATTTGTATACCTATTTTTACATGCTCATTTAATAAAGTATATACCAATGATATATACTCACAGTTTTCTTTCACTCTTGGAATTGGATATGTGTTTTTTTCTGGAAAATTAGTTACTACATTGTCTGATGCAAATTTTGCTAAATGTTCTTTTAATTCACTCTTATTAAGTACATTTTCCTTTATGTTTAATATTTTTGACATAAAAATCCCACTTTCTTATTATTTTCTCTGTACATTATTTGCTTATTTTAATGACGTGTTTTTCACATATTGTCTCCAAAGTGTGGAAATTTATTCAAAAAAAGATACATAAAACTAGAATAAATGTTTAAATCATTCAGTTTTATGTATCTTTTATTACATATTATTGTTGTTATTAGTATTTGGATTATAATTATTTACATTATTATTTACATTTGGATTATAATTATTTTGTACTGTATTGTAGTTGTTCTGATTGTATTTTATATTACCATTTTGATTGGCACCGTAGCTTATACTGGTATTATTTGTTCCATTATTATGATTTTGAGATATATTATTATTTATTTGATTGTTTTGATTTACATTATAATTAGTATTTGTGTTTTGAAAGTCATTATAGGTTTGATTTTGGTTCCTAATATCTTTTGTTGGTATTACAGGCTTTCCTTTATTTATAATAAGATATATTATAATGCATATTACACAAAACCATAAAGTATAAAATCCTGTGCTAAACATTGCAAATCCCACATTTGCATGTATTGTTAAATATAGTACAACTGCTAATGCTATAATTGCTGGGGCCATTGCATATTGGTATTTTAGCTCTGAAATTTTTCTCCAAATTGGAACATTTAATATTGATGGAATGTATTTTTCAACATAATCTTTAAATAAAAATATTGCATTTGCAATTAATAATATTAATATTATTTTTCCTTCCCAATATCGCCATAGGGATAATTTTATTGATACCCCTAATATCGAATATGTTTTTATGTAAGGTAGTATTGTTCCTAAAAACATTGCCATAAGTCCTATTCCTGCAAGTAATCTTGTGTGTTTTAATTTATCAACTATTGTGTTAACAGTGTTGTTATCCACTATTTTATTATCCATTTTTCTCTCCCTAATTTTTAATCTTGCTATTTTTTCTAATCATACTAATTATTTTATTTCCCATATTTTGCCCATTAACTTTATCATTATTACATCCTCTTATCCTCGAGTTTGATAATCCCTTTTCTCTTTTTATAAAATTATCTACTTTTTTTAAATTGTACATTGTGGATTTTGTCTCTATTTCATGATGGTGTCTTGCATTATCATTACGATATCTGCTATGCATTATAAAATAGTAAATTACTCCCCAAAATAAGAATAACCAGCTAATCTTCTCTATATCGATAAGTGTCATTACTATTAATCCTAAAATTTCTACTAATATCGACATTATTATTAATTTTGGCATATGTATAGGTATACTCCCCATTGTTTCTTTTGTTCTTGCATTTACTGCTACATAATGCAATACTGATTTATCTCCTTTTTTTTGTTGGTAACTATATATCCATACTGGTAAGTATGCTGCTTTCCACTGCTTTCCTCTTAATGCAAGTTTCTCACTTTCCCAATATACTCCTCTGTCATAATGTTTTAAAGTTTTATTTGCCGTAAATCTTGATACGTCTTTTATCTGTTCATCAACTAGTGGTCGTAACTGTTCAATGTTAGTATCACGCTTTTCTGACGTATATCCTTTTAAGTAGTTTGCATTCCATCTTACACTATTTTCTATATCAAATGGCATTATAGAATTAATAATATTATTTGTTTTATCTTTTGCTTTTTGGTCTAATTTGTCTGAATTGGATTCTACTGTTAATCCTTCAATCGTTATGTCAAAGTCTCTTGCAACTTGATAAAGGTCAGCATCATAGCGTGTTTCCCTATGGTCTTTGCTTCCTACTGTGTATGTTCTTATTAAATGTTCTCCTTTTCCTATATAGTTTGAATGTGCATTAGCATCAACAATCATATATGGAAAATATACTCCCATTATATTGTTCACAGTAAATTCTTGTCGAAATTTGGGATGTGCAAAAAACTTTCTTTTTCCTACAAATTCTCCTATTAATTTTTTTGCTTCTTCTCTTGTTAGCTTAAATGGTAAAACTACGTCTGGTATGCTTCCGTTTGGAATTTGCTGGTTTATCGATAATGTGTTTCTACACCAATGGCATCTTGCTTGTGTAGCTTCTTCTGTATCTATTACAACTTCTGCTCCACAACTTTCACATTTTAATGTTATTACATTTTGAGTATCATTTCTGATATCTTGTGTTCCTGAGCCTATAATTTCTCCTTGAAGTTTAGTTAGGTCTGTAACCATTCCCTCTAATTGTTCTTCATTATATTCATATCTGCAATAATTACATCTTAATTGCCCCGTTTTTGTATTTAGTGAAATATCTGTTGCTCCACATTTAGGACATTTATTTTGTCCGTCTTTTGTATTTAAGTCTGTTTGAACTATTATGGGTGCTTGTCCATCAGTTCCTTGCATAATTTTATCCTTTCGTACAGCACAAATCGTTGTTATTTATGCTACTAACAACGATTTGTATGTTTTAGTTGTTTATTTTAGTTATATTCCTAAAAGTTTTGCTTTTGCTTTCTCAAATTCTTCTTGTGATATTACTCCTTGGTCTGCTAACTTTTTTAGTTTCGCTAAGTTTTCATATGGGTCTGCTGGAGCTTCTACTGTTGAATTTGTTTCTCCTTGTGCTTGTGTAGGATTTTCAATTTGTGTTTCTTGTTGAATAGTTTGTGAATTATTATATTGTGGTTCTTGTATTTGCTCTGTATTATTTTGTATAGGAACTTGTTGCTCTTGAACTGGTTGTGGGTTGTTATATTGTGGTTCTGGCGCAGGTTGTGGATTGTTAAATTGTAAGTTTGGATTTGTGTATCCTTGGGTTGGTTGTTGCATTCCTCCCATCATTCCACCTGCTGCATTCATTCCCATTCCCATAAATGCCATTCCTTCTCCACTGCCATTTTCGCCCATTTGCTCCATGCCTCTTGCAACTGCTTGTTGCATAAATGAGTTTCCACGAGCTCCTGATAAAGCATCTGCTTTTTTAACATCGCTTAATAGTGCACGTGTATCTTCGTCATATTCTATTGCTTGAATAGCTACACTAACTATTTCAAGTCCACGTTCTGTTTTCCACCTATATCCGTTTTCTACTACTTCACCTAAGCTTTGTGCAAATCCTACTTGGTCGCCTTGAATTTTAGTAATTCTGTTTCCTTTTGATGGGTCATTTGTATAGTTTGAAAATGCTCCTGACAAACTGCTTACTACTTCATTGAATAATTGTGCTCCAGCATCATTATCCATATCTGAAAAGTCGAATACTCTGCTATTTGCTTGTAAATATGCAGATGGTACGAAGTTTTTTACAAATAGTATTGGGTCTATTATCTTTAGGGAGTATGTTCCTCTTGTTATTGCTCCAACTTGTGCATTTAGATATGCATCATCCCAATATATCTCTGATTGTGTTCCGAATCTATTGTTTGGTATTTCTTTTAAATTTACATAGAATGCTAATTGTTGTGAACCTGGTTGTCCTCCATATTTAAATCTTTCCCAAGATTGAGAAAATGTTGATGCAATTATTCCATTTCCAGCGAACATTGATTTTGAATTTGGGTCATCTGATGTATATATAAATCCACCTGGTTCTGTTATAATTCCTGTTATAGCTCCATCTTGCATTGTAATAAGTGCAGTTCCCTCTGGAACTATTATTTTGCTTCCATTTGTAATAATATTTTCTGAACCTTTTGTATTTTCTCCTCTATTTACATTTGTTCCTTGTGGTATTGCTGGAAAGATTGCTGCTGTTGCTGAAACATTTGGTATTGGCATATAAAAGTCTTTCCATTGGTCTGCAAAAGCTCCGCTTATAGCTCCTGCAAATGCTTTAATAAATCCCATAATTATCCTCCTTAGTTAATTATAAATATCAATTTTATTATCTTTTATACTATATCATTACTAAATAAAAATGTAAATAATTTTAAAAAATTTTTAGTAACAATGTATTTTTTAGATAAGTTTTGAGAATATTAAACTCCAAGGTGTTGAATTCTCTTCTAACACTTTGGAGTTAATTAAAATATTTAGTTCATTTTGTTTTCTAGAAACTTCTCGAGCTTCCTCCTCCACCGGAAAATCCTCCGCCTCCTGAGAATCCTCCACTAGAAAATCCTCCTCCACCACTACGGTGTGAAGAACCTCCGCCTCCATAAAAGCCTCCATGTCCACCACCATAGTATCCGTTTTTCTATTTTTCCTAATAATGCTGATACGAACCATGCAAAGTCAAATAGTGTACAAAACATGGCTCCTACTATTCGTACTATTTGACTTGGAATTATAGTAAATAGTCCAAAAGCAAAGTAGTTAATTATAAAAATTATAATTATGGATAGTCCAATTAATATGTTCCTCTTTATTTTTTTTAATTTTAGTGCTCGTAGCATGCCTCCAGCAATTCCTGAAATAATTGGCATTCCCATAAAGAAAAATGCTACTCCTATATCTTCGTCCTCTTCTGAATATGGACTGGCTACTGCTTCTTCAGAACCAACATCAATATTATATTCTTTTTCTACTTCTTTAAGGATTGCACTAAATCCATTTTTTATTCCTTCATTCCAATCATTTTGTTTTAAATATGGTATTATGTATTCGTCTTGAATTCTGCCTGTTTTTCCATCTGTCAGTGTCCCTTCTAAGCCATATCCCACTTCTACTCTAAATTGCCTTTCTTCTAGTGCTAATAGCAAAAGCACACCATTATTTTTATTTTTATCTCCTATACCAAATTCTCTAAAAAGTGCTGTTGCATATTCTTCTAATGCTCTACCTTCTAGGTTTTGGACAGTGACTACTACTATTTGTGCTCCTGTTTTACTATTTAAACTTATATTGGTGTTTATAATATAATTTTTAGTTTCTGTGCTTAGCAAATTTGCATAATCATTGACATAAAATTGGTTTGTTGGTCTTACCATTGCTGATGATTTTATGGTAAATATCCCTACAATTATTATGCTAATTATAAATGTCTTCAATAAAAACTTAATTTTATTCGAAGTTAACATTTGGTACCTCCAAATTTGCTGGATTTGCTTCAAAATACTGCTCTTCTTTGAAGCCAAACATTCCTGCTATTATACTTTTAGGAAACTTTTTTATCGATGTATTGAATTTTTGTACTGCATCATTATAGTCCTTTCTTGCAACTGCAATACGATTTTCAGTCCCTGCTAATTCGTCTGATACTTGTATGAAGTTTGCTGAAGCCTTTAAGTCTGGGTAATTTTCTACTACTACCATTAATGACCTTAGCGAACTTGCTAATTCATTATTTGCATTTACTTTTTCTGATACAGTGTTTGCTTGTGTCATTCTTTCTCTTGCTGATGTTACTTTTTCAATTGCTTCTGTTTCATGTGATGCATATCCCTTTACTGTGCTTACTAAGTTGGGTATTAAGTCTGCTCTTCTTTGTAACATTACATCTAAGTTTGATAAGGCGCCTTTTACCTTCTCTTGTTCTGTTACTATTCCATTATAACTACTTCCTATTGCAATTCCTAGTATTGCAAATATAGCTACAATGCATATTATAATTATAGTTGATTTTTTCATATTTTCTCCTTTTCTTATATTTATATGTCTTAGATAATTTTTATGCTTTTTGGGTTCTTTGTTTCCAATCATCTATTTTTTAGAAACATATTTTTTTGTAATTATAAAATACCATTTTTTAGTGAATATGTCAATATTTCTTTTGATTTTAGTATCATATGTAATAAAATTTTGCATTTAATAATATAATTTATAAATTGTGAAAGGATTTTTATATATGAAACGTATTGCTCTTATTTGTTGTTTTGTCGTTTTTTCTTGTTTGTTGTCTTATGTTAGTAAACCTAAATTTGAAGTTGTAGAAACTATGTCTGTTCCTGTTTCTAATAAGGTTATTGTTATTGATGCAGGTCATGGTACTCCAGATGAAGGTGCTCAAAATAATGAAGGTCTAACCGAAGCTAAAATAAATTTAAAAATTGCTCTTAAACTTCAAAATTTGTTGGAGAGTAGTGGAGCAACTGTTATCCTTACACGCTCTACTGATGAAGCAATATATGATGCTAATGCTGATAGTATTGCTGAAAAAAAAGTTTCTGATATTAAAAATAGAGTTAAGATTGGTAATTCCTCTTCTGCTGATATTTTTGTTTCTATTCATTTAAATAAAATTCCTCAAGAGCAGTATTGGGGATGGCAAACTTTTTACAGAGAAGGGGATGGAAGTTCTAAAAGTTTGGCTACTGATATTCAAAATAATTTAAATAAAGTTATTTCTAATGATAATGAGCGTGTTCCGCTAAAAATCGACAATATTTATATTATGAAAAATGTCGAAATTCCTATAGCTCTTGTTGAATGTGGTTTTTTGTCGAATAAAAATGAAGCAAGCAAACTTGTTCAAGACGAATATCAAGAAAAACTTGCTTGGGGCATTTTTAATGGAATTATGGATTATTTTAATAAATAATTTCTTACAAAAAAAGTATAGAAACTTTAGAGTTTCTATACTTTTTATATTATATATTTTCTTTTTCTAATGTATTTTCTACTACTTGTTTGCTTTTTATATAATCTTCTAAAACTGTTTTTATTAACACTGCTACTGGAACTCCTAAAAACATTCCTATTACTCCAAAATATGCACCTCCAACTGTTACTGCAAATATTACGAGTAGTGGACTTATATCTAGTTTGTTACTTGTTATTCTTGGATTTATTATATTAGCATCAATTTGTTGTAATATTACTGTTGCTATTACCATAATTATTGCTTGTTCCCATCCCCCTGTAAGAATTGTTATAAGTGTTGCTGCTACTACAGCTATTATCGCTCCGAAATATGGAATTAAGTTAAATAATCCTATCATAACACCTAATGCTATTCCATATTTTACTTTCATTATTGATAGTGCTATTGACATTATTATTGCTACTACAAATGCGTCTAATAACTGACTTGATATAAATTTGAAAAATATTAAATTTCCACTGTTGAAATATTTTTGTACATAATCATATTTCCTTTTTGATAATGTTGCTTTTGCAAGTCTATTTAAAAATCCTACTATGGCTTCTCTTTCTGCTAATATATATATTGAGCAAATAATTGATATAACACCATTTATAATGAATTTTACAACTCCTATTACTGAATTTATATAACTTATTATTTTTTCCATTGTAAACATTTCTTGGAAATTTATTTGTGTAATAAATTCTACTATTGGCTTTAATATATTATCTTTTATAAATGGTGTTAGTGTATCGTCCCCAATTTCTAAGTTCTTTATTCCATTATAATAGTTTTGTGCATTGTTTACTAAGTCTATTATGCTGTTAAACATTGCTGGTATTATAAATTTTAATATTAAATAAACTATTATTGCTGCAATTATGTATACGATAAGTAGACTTATCCCTCTTGCATGTTTAATTTTTGTTTTCGATTTTATAAGGTTTTCTATCTTTTTGCATGGTGTATATAGTATATATGCAAATAAAATTGCAAGTAAAAATGGTGCTAAAATTCCTAATAATTTTCCAATCCACATTCCTATTCCTGTAAAATTGTCCAAAAATTTATATACTAATATTAACACTAGTCCTATTGAAACATAGTAAAACCATCTTTTTGTACCCATTACTTTTTCTTTCATATTATTTTTCCTTAAATAATTATTTAGGTTTTAAAAAGATTAACCTATAAACTTATTTATATTATTTTATTTTTTATATGTCAATGTCTAATTCAACTGGACAATGGTCTGAGCCCATAATTTTCTGGTGAATTTTTGCATCTTTTATCTTGTTTTTTATCCTGTCTGATACTATAAAATAATCAATTCTCCAACCTGCATTATTTTCTCTTGCGTGAAACATGTATGACCACCATGTATATTCTCCTTCTTTTTGAGGATATAAATGTCTAAATGTGTCTATAAATCCTGAATTTAATAATTCTGTCATTTTTCCTCTCTCTTTATCTGTAAATCCAGCACTGTGATGATTGCTTGATGGATTCTTCAGGTCTATTTCTTTATGTGCTACATTTAAATCTCCGCAATAAATTATTGGTTTTATTTTGTCTAACTCTGTAAGATATTGTCTTATTTCATCTTCCCATTCCATACGGTATGTAAGTCTTTCTAGTTCTCTTTTTGAGTTTGGTATATAGCAATTTATTAAATAAAACTTTTCGTATTCACAAGTTATTAGTCTTCCTTCATTACTTTGTTTTAATAATAAATCCTTTTTCGACATATTTTTTAGAATTATTTTCTCCATATCTTCTGTAATTCCATATATTACTGATATTGGTTCTTTTTTTGTAAATACGGTAGTTCCTGAGTATCCCTTTTTTTCTGCACTATTCCAATATTGGTATTCTTTAATTTTTTTTATTTCTTCGTCTATTTGTTCTTCTTGCATTTTTGTTTCTTGAATACAAAAAATATCTGCATTTATCTTGTTATAGAAATCGAAAAAGCCTTTCTTTATTGCTGCTCTTAGTCCATTAACATTCCATGAAATTAGTTTCATTTGTTCTCTCCTTATTTTTTATATTTTCGACATTTTTCTTTTATATAAAATTAGAGAATCGTTATTGATTCTCTAACCTCATATATTAATTTCCAAAATAAACATTTCCACCTATATTTATACCGCTTGCTCTTTGTGAAGCTGTTGATGCTCCATATGACCTAAATGATGTATATGGGTGATTTGTTTTTCCTTCCATTGCATCTGCGACTGCTTGTTTTACGTACTCTGGTACATTTCCGCCTAAGTATTTTACCCAGTGTCTGTCTATTGAGTAACAGTATTGTCCTGGTGCTGTTAATTGTGAATATATTGTTGAACCATTTCTTGACCATCTTGCACTGTTTATTCTGTTTACTGCTGATGATGCAACTGCCAGTGAACTTTCATAACTTGAGCCACCTTCTTGTCTAACTATTGCCCATATTGTTTCTAATTCTGAGCCTGTACTAATTCCACTTCTTGATGTAACAGCTCTTGTTCTAACTTCTACAATTTTCGCAACTGGTTCTTTTATTATTTTTTCTGATATTACTTCTCTTTCAATTTCTTCGCCATTTTGGTATTTTACTTTGTATGTTATTTCTTTTTTACCATTTGAACCAACTTGAGTAATTCTTTCTTGTGTTTGACTTCCTGAGTTTGATACATCTTTTGTTATTGTTTCAAATGGGATGTCTTCTTGTATTGTTATTATTTTTTCTACTATTGATTTATAGCTTTCTAATATTTCTTCTTCTGAGAAATATGAAGCTATCCCTTTTACTTTTTTCTCACCTTTTTGTATTATAATAGTTTTATTATCTGATAACTCTTCATTTAGGTTTGGTGTAACGTTTTCTTCTGATAAAACTACTATATTATTTTCTTTTAATATTTCTTCTACTGTTGCTTTTGATGTCATTATATTCATTTCGTAGCCACTTGATAATACTATTTTTACGTTTTTCAATTGACCATTTGATGCCATAACTCCCATCATACTAGCTATTAAAAAGAATATTAAAGAAATGATTAATATTTTCTTAACTGAAAGTATTGTGTTCTCTGGTTTTTCTTGTACACTTATGTGTTTTCTCATAAAACCTCCTTTAAGATTACAACAGATTTATTATACCATTTTTTTTCATAAATGTCAAATCCTCCTATTTTCATATTATGTTAACTGTGGTTGAATGGTTAATTTCAGAGGTTTTCTCTTTTATTTTGTTGCTTTTCCTAAAATTGCTTCACATATATTTTTGCATGAATTTTTCTTTGCCATTAATTTAGCACGTATTTTCATATGTTTTAATTTTTCCTCATTTTCTAATAAGTTTTTTACAATTTCTTCTGGGTCTTGTTTTTTTCTTATCCATACTGCAATTCCTGTATCTTCTAAGAATTCAGCATTTTCTTCTTCTTGTCCAGGTATTGGGCTTATTGCTACTATTGGAAGTCCTGATGCTAAACTTTCAGTTATTGTTAGTCCTCCTGGCTTTGTTACTACTAAGTCTGATATGCTCATTAATTCTGGAACTTTGTTTGTATAACCTAATACTTTTACATCTTTCTGAATATGTTCTTGCCTTACTATCGCGTTAAAGTTTTCTTGCATTTTTTTATTTTTTCCTGATATAACTACTATTTGATATTTATTTGATATATTTTTTATAAATGCTTTTAATATATTTACTGTTTTATCTTTTCCTAATCCAAATTCTCCCCCACCAAAAAATAATATCGTTTTTTTATTGGCATCTAATTTAAAAGATTTTTTTATTTCTTCTTTATCATAGTGTTCTAAAAATCTATTTGATAATGGAATCCCTGTTGCTCTTACTTTTTCTCCTGGTATGTCTTTTTTAGATATTTCTTTTTTCATTCCTTCATGTGAGACAAATATATAATCTATGTATTTGTGCCCTACCAGCCATTGATTATGTGGTGCAAAGTCTGTCATTATTGTAGCTAAAGTGCATTGTGTTATCTTGTATTTTTTTAATTCTGCTGTCATTTGACTACTAAATGGGTGTGTTGAAATAACTATGTCTGGTTTATATTCTTTAAATAGCTTTATAAGTTTTACAGACATAATTTTATTTGACATGTTACTTATATGTGCAACTGGTCCTCTATTTGATAGCTTGTATATTTCTCCCCATGCCCACGGCATATTTTTAGCCATTATTTTGTATGAGTCTGTTGTTATTTTTTCTATACTGGTATTTATATATTTCATACAGTCTATCATTTCTGTTTTGCAATTTTTATAGTTTTTTTCTATATATTGTTTTATGGATTTAGCTGCTGATAGGTGTCCTCCACCATAGGATGCATAAAAAATCAATATTTTTTTCATATAGCTCCTCCTATAGTTCTACTCTTCCTTCAAATGCTTTTCCTAATGTAAATTCGTCTGTATATTCTAAGTCTCCTCCTACTGGTATTCCATGTGCTAGTCTCGTTGCCTTTATTCCCATTGGTTTTATTAACTTTGATATATACATTGCTGTTGCTTCTCCCTCAACTTTGGGATTTGTTGCAAGTATTACTTCTTTTACTGTTCCTTCCATAAGCCTTGCTAATAATTCTTTTATTTTTATATCTTCTGGTCCAATCCCATCCATCGGTGATATTGTTCCATGTAACACATGGTATAATCCCTTATATTCATGTATTTTTTCGATTGCTACTACATCTTTTACGTCTTCTACAACACATATTTTACTTTGGTCCCTAGTTTGGTTGTTACATATCTCACAGGGGTCAGTGTCTGATATATTATAGCATTTTGAACAGAATTTTAGATTTCTTTTTGCTTCTTGTATGCTCTTTATAAATTCATTTGCTTCTTCTTCACTTGAGTTTAGTATATGAAATGCAAGTCTTATTGCTGTTTTGTTTCCTATACTTGGTAGTTTTTCAAAGCTTTCTATTAGCTTTTCTATTGATGGTGAATAGTACGACATTTTTGCTCCTCATTGGATAACCTTTTTAGTAAGGCTATTTTTTGTAATTATTTTATATACGCATTATAGTCATTTTATATAAATTCTATAACGATTTATAGTCCTGGTATGTTATATTTTCCAAATTCCTGTGATGTTGCTGTATCTACTTTTTTTAGAGCATCATTTACACAAGTTAGTATTATATCTTGTAACATCTCTACATCCTCTGGGTCTACTATTTCTTTTTTTATTTTTATTTCTTGTACTTCTTTTGCGCCATTTACTTTTACATATACTGCTCCACCTCCTGCTGTACTCTCAAATATTTGACTTGCTAAATTTGCTTGTGATTTTTCCATATCTTCTTGCATTTTTTTAGCTTGTTTCATTAGTTGGTTCATATTCATTCCTCCGAACCCTCCTGGAAATCCTCCTCTTGACATTGCTTATTCCTCCTTTTTAATATTTTCTTATTTATCTTGATTTTTTATTGAATATTTTTATTTTTAATCAATTATATTTATATTTATTCCGATTCCTAATGAATCGTTATTTTGCGTTTTTGTTTCTTCCTTTAAATCAATATTATCTTTATTTTTGCCATCAATTAACTTAATTCTCATGTCTTTTTTGCATTCTATTGATACTAATCTTCTAAGTTCATTTATATTTTCACTTTTTTCTATTATGCTTTTTCTGAAACTATTAATACCTTCTGGAAATTCTATTCCGACTGTCATATCATCAATTACTATCGCATTTGTTCCTATCAAATTTGAACATAATATTTGATTTCTATCTTTTTTCAATGTATCAATTACTTTATTCCAAAATACTGCTTTTTGCATTGGTTGTTCTTTCTTATTAGATGTGTTTATATCGTTTTCTTGTGTTTTTTCATTGTTTTCTTGCACTGTATTTTTATTATTTTCGTCATCTTTTTTTGATTTAATATTATTTTTGCTTAATTGTGTAGTATTGCCTGTACTTCCATTAGTTTTATTTAATACTACTGCTTTTTCATAATACATTTCTTGTGAACAAAGTTTTAATATCCCTACTTGAAATACTATATTTTTTTGTGATGACCATTTTATATCATTTTCTAATTTAGATAATGAATAAATTATATTTAATAGTCGTTGTTTTTCAACATTATTCATTATATTTTGCATAATATCTATGTCTTCTTTGTTATATGTATTTGATATAGAATTTGTCGTTTTAAGTAATAACATGTCTCTTGTATATTTAATAGTTTCCCAAAGTAAATTATTTATGTCTTTCCCTTCTTTTATGGCTTGCTCTGTAATTTGTAGTGCTGTTTCTGTATCATAATTTATTATTGTTTCAATAACTTTAGATATATATTTTTTTTCTGGTATTCCTACTAATTCCTTTATTTTGTCTTCTGTTATCTGATTTTCTCCATCTTCTGCGCATCTTTCTAATATTGAAAGTGCGTCTCTCATTCCTCCTTCTGCAAGTTCAGCAATTAAGTCTAGTGCTTTTTCTTCAAATTTTATTTGACATTCTTCACATATCTTCTTTAAATTTTCTATTATTTTATTTTCTGATATTTTTTTAAAATCAAATCTTTGACATCTTGAAAGTATTGTTGCTGGTAATTTTTGCGGTTCTGTTGTTGCGAGTATAAATTTAACATGTTTTGGTGGCTCTTCTAATGTTTTTAAAAGTGCGTTAAATGCTCCTGTAGATAGCATATGTACCTCATCTATAATATATACCCTATATTTTGCTATTGTTGGTAAAAAGTTTACTTCATCTCTTATTGTTCTAATATCATCTACCCCATTATTTGATGCTGCATCCATTTCAACTATATCTGTTAATGAACCATTTAGAGCTGCTTTACATACACTACATTCATTACAAGGTTCACCGTCTTTTATGTTTAAGCAATTTATTGCTCTAGCTAGTACTTTTGCTGAGGATGTCTTTCCACATCCTCTACATCCTGTGAATAAGTATGCGTGTCCAACTCTATCTGATATTACTTGATTTTTTAATGTTGTTATTATATGTTCTTGTCCAAGTATTTCGTTAAATGTCATTGGTCTAAATCTTCTGTATAATGCAGTATATTCCATTTTCATTGTCCTTTCTCTGTTTTTAGGAAATTATAATGAATTTATTTCTTTATAATGTTAAATGTGGGTATGTTTTATATTTCCTTAGTTTAGGATATTTCCACATAAAAGTTTCTACTTATTGCTGCTTCCTTCCGGACCTGACAAGGTTCATAGTCTTCTATTGAAAATACCCTAAATTAAAGAAATATTCTCATACCC
>CAQYCU010000002.1:45667-63547 GCA_948919095.1 uncultured Clostridia bacterium
AGGTTCATAGTCTTCTATTGAAAATACCCTAAATTAAAGAAATATTCTCATACCCGCGCTTATTATATACTATTTTTTTCTGATTATCAAGTATTTTTATTATATTCTCTTAAATACAATATTTTCAAAATTTTCTATTGTATTTGTTGTTACTCCTTCTTTCTTTATGTCTCCTGTTGGTAATTCTAATGTTGCTCTTCCTTTGTATTTTGTTTTGTCTGTTTGTATTATTATATCAAATTCTAGTGTTATTTTTACATCTTCTAAGTTTATATTTGATTTTTCTAATAGTCTACCATCATACATTATTTCTTCATCATCATTTGAACTATATTCTGATATATTTTGATTTAACACTCTAAAAAGTATAGTTCCTCCTTGATTTGCTATGCTAAGTGTTTTTTCATTATTTTCACTTGCTCCCTTATAAGTTAAGGCTCCCTCTACTTTGAAATTATCTTCATATGAAAATCTTTTTCCTTCTGTACTATTTGGCATATATATTTTTATTTTTTCGCTATTTTTACCTTTTATTTCAAAGTTTTCAAGTGTTACTTGTTCTATATATGAGATTAAATCACTTTGTGAATTTTTTTGTAATTCTATGTAAATATCATTGTATTGGTTTATGTCTATATTCCATTTATAATTTTCTGGATTTTCTGCTTTTGTTTTAGCTTCTGCACTACTTATTGTTTGTATTTTTTTTAATATAAATGGCATGTTGGTTTCCCCTTCTGTCTTATATTTTAGCATTATTGATAGAGATAGTCCAAATGCTAATACTATTATTGCTAGTACTACTCCTTTATTTATTTTATTTTTAATTATTTTATTCATTAATTATTTTCCCTTCTTTTGAATAATTTTGTGTGTTAATTTTTTATTGTTGGCGGAGAAAGTGGGATTCGAACCCACGTGCAAGTTTTCACTCACAATCTGTTTTCGAGACAGTCCCGTTATGACCACTTCGGCATTTCTCCTTGTTTTAATAGATCAATTTTATTTGAATTTTTTAATGTTGCTTTGTTTTTTCTAAGCATTTTAAAGAATTTTTTTAGCATTTCTTCGCATTCTTTTTGACATACATTATATTCTGTTTCTACATGATGATTAAATTTATAGTCTTCAAATAAATTAAATACTGAACCGCAACTTCCTGTTTTTTCGTCCATTGTTCCTATATATATTTTCTTTATTCTTGATTGTAAAATTGCTCCTGCACACATACTACATGGCTCTAAGGTTACATACATTTCACAGTTTATTAATCTCCACGATTGTAACTTTTTACTTGCTTTTTGAATTGCTATTATTTCGGCATGTTTTGTTGCATCCTTTTTTTCTTCTTTTTGATTATATGCTTTTGCAATTATTTTATTATCTTTTACTATTACTACACCAACTGGTACTTCTAATTTATCATATGCTTTTTCTGCTTGCTTTATTGCTTCTTTCATAAATCTCTTTTTTTCTTCCACTTTTTATTTCTCCATATCTTATTGGCTTCTATGATATTAACATATTTTTGTTTTATTTGCAATAATTTAATTTTAACTAAACTGTATAATAACATATTTTCTAAATTATATAAAAACAGAATAGCTCCTAGGAGGGATACTATTCTGTTTTTGTAATTTTAAAAATTTTCGTGGGTATCTTTGCTTTTGCTTTATCTTTTGTTATTTCTGGTATTTCTCTTCATAAATTATCTTTTTTGAGGTATTATATAAATGAAATACAACTTTTGAGTTTTAAGAAATCAATGTTTCATTATCTAAACTATTTTTGTTTTTTAGATAGTCTTCGATTATGTATGATGTTTGTGTAAGGTCATTGCTATTTCTTATTAAATTGTTTAGAATTTCTTCTGCTTCTTCTTTACTATTTACAATATTATGCATTACTAATTCATTATCTTTTGAATTTTCATTTTCAGAATTCTTTGAAATTTGCACTCCAAATTTTTCGTCTTCTAATATGTAATAAACAATCTTTTCTTCTTTTTTGTTAGTTGTTTCTTTTATAGTAATCTCTGCAAATTCTCTTAACATTTGTTCTACTCCTTTCTGTGCTTTTTTTCTTTTGTGGGCACCCTAATATAATACATCATTATTTTTAATAAGTCAATAACTTTTTCCAATTTTTTCATTTTTTTTTTACATTTTCTTACATATATGATTATAGTTTATTTTATGATTTTCTTGTATGTTGTTGGAAATTATTATTATGAATAATTTGGGTGATAATTTTCTTCTGTAATAAGTGTTGAAATATTTGTTTATTATTTCTTTATCTGTATTTTCATACATTATGTTTATTAGTTTACTAATACACCATAATACATTTTCAGATCTCGTTCCGTATTCTTTTGCAATCTTCGGATATATATATTGGTTAAAATTTTTGATTTTCCTTTTGTCTTTAGTTACTAAATATATTGCATCTACTAAATATTTGAATGCTATTGAATTTATACTAAAGTTAAAGTATCTTAACTCTTTAACAATTACGCTATATAATTCTTGATCTGTCATACATAACTTATTCTCCTTCCCACTATTTCCTATTTTTTATCATTAGTTCCTATTGGGTTGCTATAAATAATAATATGTATTATATTTATGTTAAGTCCAACTTTTTTTAATTATCAACTATGGGCTTTTTATTTTGCCTTTAGTTTGGTAATAGGAATGATGGATAAGAGGCTTTTTTTTTCAGTCAAATAGTGATGCATAACTTGGAAACAACGGTATGAATGAGAGGAGCTATTTTTTATGAAAATTACTCGGAAAGTTTTTGCAATTCTGTTGGTCGCGTGCCTGATTGTGTTGCCCTGTGCAACTGCCTTCGCATCCGATACGGGGGTCACTCCCGCCAATGAGGCTACCATGCCCATGAGCGATGTTACCGTTCCTGTCTGCGAAGAGGATGCGCCTGCGGCTGACACAACCGAAATTGCGCCGCATCAGAGCATCGGGCGGCTGCTGGCTGGAGGTTCCAATGATTTCTATGGTGATGGATACATTTATGTGTACCTGGACTCTGGAAATTCTTGGGCAGATATCCAAGCTGGAACTGGTCCGTCAAGTTGCACTGGAGCTGTCAAGATTTCTGTCAAGTTTCCTGATGGAGACTGGCATTCCCTTGGCACAGTTATGGCTAACGCTGACCACACTCTGTACAACGAGTTTACTTACTTGCCGAAAGGAACATATACCTTTTTGTTCGAAAACACAACTAATGACTGGATTCAAGTTTATGCAAACATCTACGACTGATTGATTTAGCCTCTTATCCAATCATTTCGGAAGAGCTTGTGGTGAAAACTGCAGGTTCTTTCATTTTAAATAATTAAATCTTTATCTTTTACACAATTTAATTTTACATTATAATATTTTCTATTATTAGAGTCCATTTCTCCGCTTGTGTAAAAGATTGGTATATATAATTCACTATCTAATTCCATTACCAAAGAATTAATTTTTAAACTATATATATTTCTGTTTTTTATCTTTTGTGTTTTTAATAAATTAATCTTTAGTGAATTTCCAAGTTTTCTTTTAAAATTATTTTGTATCACTTCTGGAAACATGCTATACATATATCTTCCATTTTCATATCTGTCTTTATTAGCTATTTCTCTTGCTTTTTCTGTATTGCCATTGGTATAAGTAATTTGAAAATTATAATCTAAATTCATTATAGTTACTACTTTCATTGTTAGTTGTCCAATATCATTATATGTATAATTTTCTATCTTATATTTATTATTTTTATACCAAATTTCTTCTTTTTCTTTTAAAAAGTCATTATTATAAGTTTTCATTTCACAATAATAATTATCTAAGTTCTCATACTTTGATACCTTTTTACCTATTTGTGTTAACACATTAAACTTATATGCTGAATAACCTATGTATACAAACGAAATACAAATCAATATTGTTAAAATTATTTTTCTAGCTTTCTTTATATTTCTAATTTTTCTCTCTTTACTACTTTTATCTTGTTCTTCTTTCAAGTCTTTTCTTAAGTTTATACTTAAATCCTTTAAGTGGGTTTTTAAGTCAGTTTTCAAATTTTGTTGTAAATCAGTCTTTAGGTCCTCTTTTATATCTGCCTTTAAGTCAGTCTTCAAATCTTCCTTAATATCTGCTTTTATATCAGTTTTTATGTCTTCTTTAATGTCAATTTTCAAATCTTCCTTTAAATCACTTTTCAAATCTTCCTTTAGATTTGTCTTTAGTTCATCGGTTAAACTTTTTCTTTTGTTATCATTTGTATTGTTTGTATTATTGTTTTCACTTTTCTCTTCTTTTGATATTTCCTCTAATGTAACACCAAGCAAATTGCATATTGCTTCTAAATTTTTACTACTTGGAATAACTTTTCCATTTTCCCAATTACTTAATGTTTCTCTTGTTACTCCTAGCTTCTCTGAAAATTTTTCTTGAGATAACTTACTTTCTTTTCTTAATTCACTAAGCTTCTTCATTATTTCTTCCATTTTACTTCCCCTTATCTTTTGTAAATATCACCTCCTCCATTTCCTATTAGCTTGAACGATTATACTGTTATTTTAAAATATTATCTATAAAATGCATTTCACATCTTGTGAAATTCGGCGATTTTTCGCCTTGTAATATAGAAAATTTTGGAAGCTGATTATTCAAAAATGATTTATTTTTTCATATGCTGAGTTCATTTTACATTTTTTATGTTTTTTTAAAATTTTTACAAATTTATTTTGTTTTCGCCAACTTTTTCCATTGCAATATATATTGTTGTTTACATAATATGTGTTTTTGTAATATTAATGTGTGTTTTCTTGTTAACATAATGCGTGCTAAAAAGAACTCTTTGAAATATTATAAACTTTTAAATAAAATTTTTCAATTAATTTTACTATTTTTTTATTTTAATATTATATTCCATTTAAATCTTATTATATTTTATTATTAATATTTTATATAAATTTTTTGATTTATTATTTATTTTTAATTTTCTATTTATTTTTAATGTATTTTTATTAATTACTTTTATATTCTACATAATTATTTATGAAAAAGTATTTATTATGTAATTTAATGTATTACAGTCATGTTGTTGTAATTTAATAATATAAAGCCTTATAAAATTGATTTCTCAATACTCATAAGACTTTTTATTTGGTGTGCCATAAGGGACTCGAACCCCTCTCGTAAGTTTAGGAAACTTATGCTCTATCCAGATGAGCTAATGGCACATTTATTAACGTTTTTCAGATTTTATTAATTATTTTCTTTTCCAGCCTGTTATTTCTGCTCTTTGTATTGCTCCAAATATGTTAACTTTTACGTGTTTATTGTATTCTTCCAATTCTTTTAATAATTTTGAAATATTTTCTCTTGATGATATTCCATCCATTGGGCATACTTTGGGCATTATTGATATTTCATTTCTTTTTATAAAACTTTTAGTTTCTTTTTCTGACACATATATTAGTGGTCTTATTAGGGTCACTTTTGAACGGTCCATATAACTTACTGGTGAAAATGTTGATATACTTCCTGTATATATTAAGTTCATTAAAAATGTTTCTAATACATCATCTTGGTTATGTCCTAATGCAATTTTATTACAATCTAATTCTTTTGCAACGGTATTTAATGCTCCTCTTCTAAAGTTTGCACATAGCGAACATGGATTTTTTTCTTTTCTTTCATCAAATACTATTTGCTTTATATCTGTTTTTTCTATTTTTAGTGGTATCTCTATTTTTTCACATACTTTTTTTAATATATCTTCATCAAATCCTTCAAACCCAGGATTTATTGATATTGCTTTTATTTCAAAATGATTTTTGTAATATCTTTGCAAATTTTTTAATAGGTATAATAGTGTTACAGAGTCTTTTCCTCCTGATAGAGCAACTGCAATTCTATCTCCTTCTTGTATCATATCATATTCTTCTATTGCTTTTCTTACTTGCCCTTCAATACTATGCATTTTATTACCTTCCTTGCTTTAATAATGTAGTAAACTTGCCCAAAAGAGAAAACTTTTGGGCGAGTTTATTTATTTTTATTCTACAAAGTTTTTCATTGCTTGTGTTAGTTCTTCTAATTTATTTTCTGAGTCTTCAATTGAGTTTCCTTTTACTCCCATGTAGAATTTTATTTTTGGTTCTGTGCCTGATGGTCTAACACAACACCAGCTATTGTTTTCAAGTTCATAATATAATACATTTGATGTTGGTAAATCTGTTTCTTTATGTTCTCCTTTTGCTGTAATTATTTCATGTGTCTGATAGTCTCTAACTTCTTTTACCTCAAGCCCTGCAAGTTCCTTAGGTGGATTTTGTCTCATCCTGTCCATTTTTGCTTTAATTTCGCCTGCACCATCAGCTCCTTTTAGTACTATTGAAATTTGCCCTTCTTTATAAAAACCATATTTTTTGTATATATTAATCATTTGCTCCCATAATGTAATTCCCTTACTTTTATAATAAGCTGCCGCTTCGCATAACGCCATTACTGCTGATATTCCGTCTTTGTCTCTAGCATGTGAACTTATTATACATCCATAGCTTTCTTCAAATGCGAATTGACATTTGTAACTGTTTTCTTCTTCAAATTGTCTCATTTTTTGTCCCATCCATTTGAATCCTGTTAATGTTTCAAATACTTTTACATTATAGTTTTCTACTATTGCTTTTGTCATATCAGATGATACTATTGTTGTCATTACTGCACTGTCTTTATCTAGTTTTCCTTTTTCTTGTTTTTGTGATAATTCATATTCTAATAATAATAGTGCTGACATATTTCCTGTATATGCTATATATTCTCCATTTTCATCTTTAGTATATACTCCTAATCTATCTGCATCTGGGTCATTTGCTAATACTATGTCTGCATCTACTTCTTTTGCTAGTTCTAATGCTAATTTGAAAGCATTTTTATCTTCTGGATTAGGATAACTTACTGTTGGAAAGTCTCCATCTGGTTGTTCTTGTTCTTTTACAACATATACTTTTGTGAATCCTATTTCTTTTAGTACTCTTTGTACTGGCATATTTCCTGCACCATGTAACGGTGTATATACTATTTTAATGTTTTCTTGTTCTTGTTTTATTATTTCTAGATTTAAAACTAATGATTTAATTGTATTTATGAACTTATCATCTATTTCTTTTCCTATTTGTGTATATAGTCCTTTTTCTAATGCATCTTCTTTGCTCATTGTTTTTATTCCAGAAAATTCTGTATTATTTACTTCATTTATGATTTCTTTGTCTGTTGGTGGAACTATTTGTGCACCATCTTCCCAATATACTTTGTATCCATTGTATTCTGGTGGATTATGACTTGCAGTTATCATTATTCCTGCTGTACATTTTAGTTCTCTTACTGCATATGATAGTTCTGGTACTGGTCTTAATGATTCAAATATATATGTTTTTATACCATTTGCATTTAAGCATAGTGCTACTTGTTCACTAAATTCTTTTGAATAATGTCTTGAATCATATGCAATTACTACACCTTTTCCTTGTACTTGTTTTTTTACTATATAGTTTGCAAGTCCTTGTGTTGCTTTTCCTACTGTATATTTGTTCATTCTGTTTGAACCTGCTCCTATTACTCCTCTAAGCCCTGCTGTTCCAAATTCTAAGTCTTTATAGAATCTGTCTTCTATTTCTTTTTCATTGCCTTCTATTTCTTTTAATTCTCTTTTTGTGTCTTCGTCAAATGTTGGATCTTGTAGCCATTGTTTATATTTTTCATTATAGTCACACATTTTAACTCCTATTCTGTTGCTTTTTTACAACCTTATCACATACTATTTTATTTTTAGATGGAATTCTTTGTATAATTCCCTTGCTGTTTCTGGACTATCTGTTCCAGTTGCATTTTTTACTGGTGCGAATTCGTCTTCTCTTTTTACTCTCATTACAATCATATCATCTATGTTTTCAAATGCGTCAAATAAAAATGCTTCAAATTTGTATGCGTTTGGTTCTTCTGGCATTACTACATTTCCACTTCCATCAGTATATTTTGCTTTTTTTACTGCTATGTGGTATGGTAAGTATTCATTACTTATTTTTTCAATTGCTTTTATGTTGAATAGGTTGCAAAGTATGTGTGATTCTCCATATTTTAATTCACCATTCTGGTCTAATTCTTCTGCCATTTCTGGTTTTATTTCTGAGTATTCTATTACACTCGGTCTTCCATTTCTTTTACAAAATACGCCTACTTTTTCTTGTGGGTTTGCTTTTACAATACTTTTTCCTGCTATTAATACTTTTTTCTTTATTGATAATCCTATTAATATTGGGTCTACTGGTTTTACAAGTACATTATCAACTCCACCAACAAATATCCATTCAATATTTTTCTTTTTCATATCCTCTATCATTCCACCTTTTAATAATGAATGGAATACTCCGCCATGTCCATCTGCTGCCTGTTTGATATGCCCTTTTTCATCTATTAGGATTTTTCCTTGTTTGCTTAACATTGGTAATTTCCCTTGTTTAAAAAATTTTATGCTCTTTGCAGGATATCCAAAATAATTATTTTCTTTAAAAAACTTTTCAGATTCTGCATTATTTTCTTCACTGGTCATAATATACCAAGGTATATCGATTCCATATTTTTCCCTTTCTTCTTTTAGTGTATCTGTAAGTATTTCAAATATTGATTTGTGTGATTCTAATCCTAGGTCAAATGTCCCTTTAGGTCCACTATGTCCTAAACGTGTTCCTTGTCCTCCCGCCATTGTTACAACAGCTAGTTTTCCGGCTTTGATTTCTTGTACTCCAATACTCTCATATTCTGCATATTCTTCCTTAGTCATTTTGCTTTTATCAATGTAGTTAATTGGTTCAATTTTTGCTTCTGTCGAACCTTGTGTTTTTTTACTTTCTTCATATAATGTTTTTACTTGGTTGTAATCAATTGTAAGTGATTCCTTTAAGAATTCTTCTTTATCTTGTGTTTTTTCAAGCATATTATATGCGTCTAGTAATTGCTCTTGGCCAAATTGTGCCACTGCTAGTTTGAACTTTTTGAATTTTTCGTCCATCTTTTTTTTCCTTTCTGAAGAAACTTTTTTCACCTTTTTCTTTCTCCTTTTTGCTTAAAATTTTGTCAAAAGGCTTCAGCCACGATAGACACTTCACGCCAATTTGCCTAAAAATTGATATTCAATTTTTATACAGTATATGATATAACATTTGTGCAAATTAGTCAATTATTTTTATTTAAATTGATATATTAATTTAATTTTAAGTTAAAACTAACATATTTATAAATTTCTAATAGTTTTTATTAATGCTCTATTATCTCCTCTCCCACGGTGTAAAGTATTTTCTCGTTATTGGTAAATATTTTAGACATTCTTAATTTGTTTTCTTCGAATTCATATGTATTTATTATTTTTAAGTTATCAATATTCATTTTTTTTAGTTTTTCTTTTATATATTGGCTTACTTCCATTCTATATTCATCAGTACCATCTATTAATATTATTTTGTTTTTTCCATCCTTTATTTCTTTCTTTTGTGGTTCTTTTGTCAACTCACAGTCAATTTCGTTTAATTCAATTAATTCATACATATTTGGCTCTTCTGATTCGTTTATAATTTCATTTTCAAAAAATGTTGTGACACTATAGTCCTCCTTGTCCTTTAAATATTCTTTCATTATTATAAATAAATGAGCTTTGTTGACATAAAATAAACATAACTTTTCTGTTTTCATATTTTAAATTCCTTTCTTCTTTCTTTTATTTAATAATCCTTTGCTTTTTTATCTTTTAATTTACATTTTTTGCTTCTTTATGGTAAATATTACCATATTATTTCAATTATGTCAAGTATATTACAATTATTTTTCAAAAAAATCGTATTACATTTTTCGACATTTTAGTTTTTTCCTTTGTTTTTGCTAAAAATTGAATTTTAATCTTTGATTTATAATATATTTTTTTCCATTTATGTATATATTTATTTTTTTAGGAAATAATTATATTAAATAAGATATTTTTACAAATTTATAATTTTTTAGAAAGGATTTTACATAAATTATGATTACTTTTAAAATTGAAAAGATTAATAAAATTATGTGTTTTACTATTTTTACTATTTCTATTTTTGCATTTTTATTATTTTCTATATTTTCTTATAGTAGAGCTGTTTCTACTAATTTAAGCTCTAGTGTCTTTAGATTGCATGTTATTGCAAATAGTGATTCTATTGATGACCAGGAATTGAAGTATAAGGTTAGAGACGCTTTAATCAATTATATGAATTCTATTTCAAGTGATTTGAATTCTAAAGAAGAGATTGTTAAAACTGTTAAAGCTAATCTTAATAATTATAAACTAATTGCTGAGAAAGTTATTGCTGAAAATGGTTTTGATTATCCTATATGTGTTGAAATTGGAAATTTTAGTTTTCCTACAAAAACATATGGTGATATTAGCTTTCCTTCCGGATATTATGATGCTTTAAGAGTAAAAATAGGTAAACATTCTGGACAAAATTGGTGGTGTGTTATGTTTCCTCCTTTATGTTTTGTTGATGTTTCTTCTGGAGTTGTTCCTGATAGTTCTAAAGAAAATTTACAAGAAAATTTGAATGAAGAAGATTTTGATATTATTTCTAGAAATAATTCTGTTTCTAATTTTAAATTTAAAATTGTCGAGTTTTTTAATGATTTTACCATGAAGCTTGCTAGTAAATAATAGTTTTTAGGTGTAGTTTTATTATGCTACATCTATTTTTATTTTTATACTTGTAAATTTTATGATAATATGGTATATAATAATAATGATTATTTCAAAGGAGGGTATTGCTTTGGATAAATTAGTTATACATGGAAATACACATTTGAATGGTGAGGTTAAAATTAGTGGTGCCAAAAACGCAGCTGTTGCTATTATTCCTGCTACTCTATTAGTTGATGGTATTACTACTTTAGAAAATGTACCTAATATTAGTGATGTTAAAATTATTTGTGAAATTCTGAATACTTTTGGAGCTAAAGTTAATTGGATTGATAATAATACTATTTCTATCGATGCTAGAAATTTGAATTGTACAGATGCTCCTTTAGATATGACTAGTAAGTTTAGAGCTTCTTATTATTTACTTGGTTCACTTCTAGGTCGCTGTCACAATGTTCAAGTCGGTCTACCTGGTGGTTGTAATCTTGGTGCTAGGCCTATTGACCAGCATATTAAAGGTTTTGAATCATTAGGAGCTAGAGTTAATGTTTCTCAGGGTAGGATTTCGGCTTCTTGTGATAAACTAATTGGTACATCTATTTATTTCGATGTAATTTCTGTTGGCGCTACTATTAATTTATTACTTGCTTCTGTTTTATCAAATGGCACTACTATTTTAAATAACGTTGCTAAAGAACCTCATATCGTAGATGTTGCTAACTTTTTAAATTCTGTTGGTGCTGATATTAGAGGAGCTGGTTCTGATAGTATTAAAATTAATGGTGTTAGTCATCTTCGTGGTAATCCTACATATTCTATTGTTCCAGACCAAATTGAAGCTGGTACTTTTATGGTTGCTGCTGTTGCTTCTCAAGGAAATATTTTAATAAAGAATTGTATTCCTAAACATCTTGAACCCTTGTCTGCTAAAATTTTGGAAATGGGTGGAACTATTAATGATTTAGGTGATTCTTTGAGAGTTAGCTGTAATCATAGATTAAGTTCCGTTAATATTCAGACTTTACCTTATCCTGGTTTTCCTACTGATTTGCAACCTCAAATAGGTGTTGCTCTTTCGGTTTCTTCAGGAACAGGTATTATAAACGAAGGTATATGGGAATCAAGATTTTTATATACAGATGAATTGAATAAAATGGGAGCAAAGATTTCTTCTAGAGGTACAACTGCAGTGTTTGAAGGTGTTTCCAAACTTTTAGGCGCTCCTGTCTACGCTTCTGATTTAAGAGCTGGAGCTGCATTGCTTATAGCTGGGATGATTGCAGATGGTACTACTGAATTATATAATATTCATCATATTGATAGAGGTTATGAGCAAATTGAAACGAAGTTTAATAGTCTTGGAGCTAAAATTAAACGTATTAATTGTGATTAAAATACATATAGAAAAGAGTTTTATAAATGTTCGAATTTTGTAATTTATACAGTGGAAGTTCTGGCAATTGTTCTTTTATTCATTCTGATAATACTAAAATATTGATTGATTGTGGCGTTAGTATGAGAAAAATTGATACTGCTTTGTCTTTTATAAATACTGATTTAAAGAATATTGATGGTATTTTGATAACGCATGAACATTCTGACCATATATCTAGTTTGTCTATGATTTGTAAGAAGTACAATATTCCTATTTATGCAAATTCCAAAACCTTAGATAGCATTAAACAGGATATTCCTAATGAACTTAAAAATATTTTTAATACAAATGAAAAATTTGAAATTGGGGATTTAAAAGTTTTTCCTTTTTCTATTCCTCATGATGCTATTGACCCTTGCGGTTTTAGTATAAGTCATAACGATAAGAAGATTAGCATTGCTACTGATATTGGTCATATGGAAAATTCAATTATTGATAATATATGTGGTAGTTCTTTTGTTCTATTAGAGTCTAACTATGAGCCTAACATGCTTCAGTATTCAAGATATCCATATTACTTAAAGAAACGTATTGTCGGTCCTAATGGTCATCTTTCTAATGAAGAAGCTGGTAATACTATTTGTACATTAATAAAAAATGGTGTTAGTAATATTTCTCTTGGTCATTTAAGCAAATGTAACAACTTTCCTGAGCTTGCTTATCAAACTGTTATGGATACAATTATATCTAGTAAAGTTGACATTTCAAATTTGAACTTATCTGTGTCACATAGGGATAAAATTGATAATATTGTAAATATTATTTAAATATTTTTAGAGGTAATTTTTTATGGTTCATATTAATATTATATGTATTGGTAAAATTAAAGAACAGTTTTTAAAAGATGCTATTGATGAGTATTCTAAAAGGCTAAGTAGATATTGTATTCTCAATATAATTGAATTGCCTGATAAAAAAATACCTGATAAATTAAATGCTTCTATTGAAAAACAAATTATAGATTTTGAGAGTAACGAAATTATCTCTCATCTTTCTAAAAATGACTTTAAAATGTGTTTAGACCTTTCAGGAAAAGAATATTCTTCTCCTGAATTTGCATCTAAATTAAATGCTCTACAACTTACTCAAAGTGAAATTTCGTTTATAATTGGTGGTTCTTTAGGAATTAATAATGATTTAAAATCTATATGTAATGAAAAAATATGTTTTTCTAGAATGACTTTTCCTCACCAACTCATGCGTGTTTTTTTATTAGAGCAAGTTTTTAGAGCTTTCAAAATTAATAATAATGAAAAATATCATCATTAATTTTTCTTTTGTTTATTTATAATTTTTTCTTTAGTGTTTTTATAAAAAGTTTGTAGAGGAAAGTATTTTTAGGGGGGCACTACACTGATTTTATTAAAATAATATAGAATACATTAAGATTATGATGATTTTTCTTTTGTGTTATTTCCTCTACAAAAATTAAAAACTTATTAACTTTTTACTTTCTTCTTTTGAAAATTTTATAAATTCATTTAACGAGTGATTATATGATATTCTATTTAAGATAATTATTGCTGTAATTTCTTCGATAATTATCTTTACTAAGAAATATGTAGATAAAAACAACAATATATAATAAAATATCATAATTACTATTTTTACCTTTCTCGTTTCTGAATTTTCTCTAGTATATACCAATATTTTCCATTTGTCAATACTTTTTTCAAAAATTTTTATTTCAATATTAAAATTGCAGTTACAATACTAGCTATATCTGCTAGTATTGCTGGAATTATAACATTTCTACTTTTTTTTGCTTTTATTTCATTCATATATATTGCTATAACATAAAATGTTGTTTCTGATGCTCCCATTATACATGCTGATATCATTCCTATTTTGCTGTCTGTACCAAATTTAGTCATTAAATCTGTAGCTAGTGCCATTGCTGCACTTCCTGATATTGGTTTAATTAGTGCTAAAGGTAATATTTCACCGGGTATTTCAAATTTTGTTAAAAATGAAAATATTTTTACTATATAATCTAGTGCACCTGAAGTTCTTAACATACCTATTGCCAAAAATATTCCTATTAATGTTGGAAACATTCCAATTGTAATTTTTATTCCATCTTTTGCTCCTTCACAAAACAAATTATATACATTTTTTTTCTCAAGTAAACCTACTGATATAACTGTAGTTATAATTATAGGTACTATTAATGCTGATAAATATGCCATTATAGTTCTCACTTTCATTATTTACTTTTTTTTAATAATATCTTGGTTGTTATTATTCCTACTGACGTTCCTACTATAGTTGATATCCAAATTGGTACAATTATGCCAGCTGGATTTTGTGCTCCTAATGATGCTCTTATCGCCATTATACTCGTAGGAAGTATTTGTATTGAAGTTGTATTTAGAACCATTAGCATAACCATTGAATCTGTAAGCTTTTCTTTGTTTTTATTTTCTTTTTGTAATTCACTCATTGCTTTTAGTCCCGATGATGTTGCAGCATTCCCTATTCCTATTATATTTGAGATAGTGTTTATTGATATTGCTTCCATTGCCCCTTCATTTTCTTTTGCATCTTTAAATAGCCAATTAAGTATTGGTTTTAATATTTTTTTTAAATATATTATTATTTTAGTTGACTGTATAATTTTTATTATTCCACACCATAAACACATATTGCCCAATAATGTTAGTGTTAATTGTATAACATCTGATACTGATGAAAATATTGAGTTATTAACTTCTTCTATATTCCCACTAATTAATGAAAATAAAAATGAAATTAGTATTAGTATTGGCCAAAGATAATTCATTTTATTTTTCCTTTCGCATTTTATTAATTTATATTTATTTTTTAAAAAAATTATTACTTCTATTTAATAATAATTTTAATATATATAAATATCAGCATCATATAAAATGCTGATATATTTCATTTTTATTAACTTTTCTATCTTTTGCTATTTTTTTTATTATTTCTTTTTTTTCTAATCCTTCTTTTTCATAATATTTATAATGTTCTTCCACGGACAAATTATTCAATGTATTTTCTTGTTTTATCTCCTCTCCTTCAATTAAGATTACATATTCTCCTTTAGGACTTTCAACTTTTTTAATTACTTCACTAATATTTCCTCTATAAAAATTTTCATGTATTTTAGTTAATTCCTTTGCAATTACAATATACCTATCTCCTAATCTTTCTAGTATATCTTCTAGAGTAGTTAATATTCTATGTGGTGCTTCATATAATATTATTGTTTTTTCTTCTTTTTTTAATACTTCAAATTTTTCATTTCTTAATTTTTTATTTAAAGGTAAAAATCCATAAAATGAAAATTCCCTTGTGTTTAATCCAGAAGTTATTAGAGCATTTATTAATGCGCAGGCACCTGGAATTGGTATAATTTCTATATTTTTTTCTATTGCTTTTTTTACTATTTCTTCTCCTGGGTCAGATATTGCTGGTGTTCCAGCATCTGAAACTAATGCAATACTTTGTCCTTCATTTAATTTTTCTATTAAAAAATCAGTTTTTGTTTCTTCACTGTGTCTGTGATAACTATATAACTTTTTTGTTATTTCATAATGATTTAATAACTTTAATGTTTGTCTTGTATCCTCTGCAGCAATTAAATCTACTTCTTTAAGTGTTTTTATAGCTCTAAAAGTTATATCTTCAAGATTCCCTATTGGGGTCGCTACTAAATATAATTTTCCTTTATTCATTGTTATTTTCCTTATCTTTATATATATTAATTATTTCGTTTGTATATGTTCCGTCTTCTTTGTATATTACTAATGGTTTTTCTACCTTTAAAAATATATTACCATTTTTTACAGCTTTAATAAGAACTAAATTTGACTGTTCACTTAGTTTTGAATACACGAATCTAATCCTCTTTACTTCTAAATTATATTTATTTAATATTTTAAATAATTCAGTTAGTCTATTTACTCTATATACCATATAAAATGAACCATTTGAATTTATAAGTTCACTAGCAGTTTTTATCCAGTCTTCTAAATTTGCATGTATTTCAAATCTTGAAATTTGTTGTTTTATATTTTTAGATATTATTCCTGTATCAACTTTTTTATATGGTGGATTTGTTATTACAACGTCATAATAATTTTTAGGTAATTTTAATTCCTTAATATTTGCATTTATTATTTCAAAAATATTTTCTAAGGAATTTAATTTTATACTTTTTTGCGCCATCTTTGCAACTTCTTCTTGAATTTCAACACCTATAATTTTTTTAGGATAGACTTTTTTACTTAATAATATTCCTAATATTCCCGTTCCTGTTCCTAAATCTACAATAGTCTTATTTTTCTTAATATCTCTTGCAAATTCAGTTAAAAGTACACTATCTATTCCAAACCTAAATCCATTTGTATCTTGAATTATTTTTAAATTTTCAAATTGTAAATCATCTATTCTTTCCATAAAACTATTATATAATAATTTTATAACTTTTTCAATATATTAATATAGTTTTATTAATTAATTTATAAAAATAATCTTTAATTTTATAATAAATAAAAATATTTTGTATTTATATTTAAATTTTATATATAATTTGATTTTATTTTCTCTTAAATTCTTATTACAATTTATATTTCCTCAAATATTTTTCCTCTTTTTGTTAAATTATCATCTTAATATTTTGTATTGATAATTTGCCTAAATGACAGTTCTGGGCGTTATAGTGTTTTTTTTAGTATCTTATTTCTTTCATTTTTTTTTACTATCCTTCTGTAGCTTTTTTATATTTTGCCTTCCCCGTATGTTTTTCCTGGTTTGTAAATTCTTGAATATTGTTATATATAATAAAATCTACCCCACAATTTTTATAATATATAATATACTTATAATTTAGCAGTATGTCTTTTTGTCAGAAATCACTTTTGCTTATCTTGTTATTCATTTTTATAAAAAGAGCTATTTTGAGCCTAATTATAATTTTTTATATTAATATATTATTTGAATTCTCCAGTGAAATCTTATAATATACACTCCATTTTCATATACTTTCTCTCAATTCTTCCCTATCTTTTTGTCTTTTATATATGTTCATTTTATTTTTTAATTATGTATACCATATCTGTTTTTCTTTATATCCCAAAGCTTTTCTAAAAGTTTCAATAATATTTTTGTGCCTATTTTATTACTATCTTGTATACTTCCATTTTTTCTGCTCAATTAGATAGTCCTCTTTATTTTGTCAAATTGGCATTTTATCTTTTTGCAACTAAAATACAAATAAACATATTTTTTCTACTATTATTTCCTTTTTATTTTATATCTTCTTATTTTATTCATTTTACCTTATCCTATAGATTTGAAGCTATTTATATAGCCTTTGTCTTATTTTGATTGCCTTATAATACTATTTTATATTTAATTGGTTTTAATTTATTTCATTTAAGCTATAAATTTTAGCCTTTTTGACAATTTCAATAGTAATTAATTTCAAATGTCTTTATTAACACTTATAGAGACTTATTCAATTCTATTTTTTAAGACTAAAAAATATTTCATACTAGATAACTTTCAACTCTTCTTTTTCTTTTATCCCAATATTTTTACTTATTTTCTCAAAATAACTTAAATAATTTATTAACTTGTCAAATTAACAATGTTGACTTTTTTTATTAGCCACTGCGAACTTTTGTTTTAGGCGCTGTCCTTTTTGATTTTTACGACATAAACTAATAGTATTATTTTTCTTTTGTTTTTTTAATTTA
>CAQYCU010000003.1:0-17095 GCA_948919095.1 uncultured Clostridia bacterium
ATAGTTTCAAGCAGTTAAATATTAGTGAATATGAGTTTAACAAAAAAATTACTTGTGAAAGTGATATAAGACTAAGTTGTAAAGACGACAAATTGAATGATTTTACAGATTTAGGTGCTTATGCTAGAAATTTGGCACATGACTTGTTAAGAGATTACTTAGATATTAATTTTAAAAGTTTTTGGGAGAAAGACCAATAATGAAATTAAAAAATATTGTTACTATGGATGATGAATTGACATTCACGGATATAGAAGTTTTAAATATAAAAAACGAGAAACAATTGGATAAAGCAATAGCAAAAAATAAGGTACTAGAAATCAGAGAAAAACGGAACAATTTACAAATTAAACTCGTCATATATTATTTTTTATCAGCCATAAATACAAGAGTAGAAAGGAGATAAAAAAATGCAAAAAAATGATGAAGTAAGGAAAATCGTATTCGATAAGGAAAATTTAGATATATATAAACAGTTAGTAGCAGAGGCAACAGAAAACGCAGTAAAAGAAATAGTAGGAGGCAGATTACAGCATACAAGAGATAGCTACGATACAATAAAAATAAATGCAACAGACGGCAGAACTTGGAAAATAATGAATGATGCAAGCATAAGAAAACAAGACAGATGGGGAAATACAGATAATAGAGATTACTCAGTAGAATTTGTAAGCCCAATACTAACAGCATCAGATATTGACACAGTACAAGAAATAGTCAGAGCATTAAGAGCAGCAGGAGGGAAAACAAACAGTAGTTGTGGAATACATATACATTTAGATGGTGCAGATCATACGGTACAAAGTCTCAAGAATTTTATAAACATCATAGCTAGTAAGAATGATTTACTATACAAAGCATTACAAATAAAACCAGACAGAATAAGATGGTGCAAAAAAATGGACCAAAGACTAATAGATGAGATACGAAAGAAAAAACCAAAAACAATGCAAGAAATAAAAGACATATGGTACAACGAAAGAAATGCAGGATATCATAGTCACTATGACCAAAGTAGATACCATTTCCTAAATTTACATAGTTACTTCGAGGGAAATCACACAGTAGAATTGAGAGGTTTTAATTCAACATTACACGCTGGAAAAGTAAAGGCATACATACTACTAGCATTGGCATTAAACAAACAAGCACTAATACAGAAAAAGGCAAGTAGCAAAAAATCACAAGAGGAGAATGAAAAATTTGCTATGAGAGTATATCTAAATAGAATCGGATTTATAGGACCAGAATACAAAAATTATAGAGAACATTTGATTAAACATTTAGATGGCTCATCAGCATGGAGATATGGTATTGATGATCCAAGATACAAGAAAAATAAGAAGAAGGAGGAAGAACAATAATGGGAAAAAAATATATAGCATATGGAAGTAATATGAATATTGAGCAAATGTCAAGAAGGTGCCCAGATGCAAAGATAATAGGAAAAACAGTATTGAAAAATTATAAACTTGTATTCAAAGGAGTAGCTGATATAGAAAAAAGTGAAGGAGAAGAGGTGCCAATTGTAGTATGGGAAATAACTAAAGAGTGTGAAAAAGCACTAGACATATACGAAGGTTACCCAAGACTATATAGAAAAGAATATGTACAAATAGAAATAGATGGGAAAACGGAACTTGCAATGGTATATGTAATGAATTATTCAAAAGGAGCTAAACCAAGTGAATATTACTACAATGTAATTAAACAAGGATATAAAGATTTTGATATAAATACGACACCACTAGAAAAAGCATTAAAAGAAAGCGAAATGTAATAAGGATAAAATAGGAATATTGTAATATAAATAAAAATCACACTACTATAATTTAATAAAATATATAACATACAATTTGCCTAGAAAGAGAGGGTTTTGTATGAGTAATATAGAAATTTCTGAAAAAGAAAGCCAATTACTAGCACTAGTAGAACAACTAGTGGAAGAAGGAGTGGCCAAAGGCGTAAAAAAGGGGATTGAACAATTAAAAAATGAGGAAAGACTAAAAGAAAAAATAACGTATGATACAAGAATAAAAAATACAAGGCTATTATTAAAGAATTATAGGAATTTTGTGAAGGCTTGTAAGCAAGCAACATTTACAGAGAAAGACTTGGAAACAGCAACTGTAGAGGAAGTATTAGACAAATTATTTTGCCAATCATATGATGAAATAACAGTAGTTCAATCTATATTGACATCTAAAAAGAGGACAGAAATTATATTAACTCATATAAAAAGAATTATAGATTTTTATTTGTACGAATCAGAACATAGCAATAATGATGAAAAGAAGCGAAAAGCTTACATTTTAAATGATTTATATGTTGTTGGAAAATATAAACCAAGAATAAATGATATGTCCGAAAAGTATCACATAAGCGAAAGGCAAATTAGGAGAGATGCAAATTCGGCAATTGAAGAAATAGCAGTGCTTATGTTTGGAATAGATGGTATAAGAAAAATGTAATTTTAAAACTGAAAATGTTGTCCAAAACTTGTCCTTGACATGTCATTGTCAATATTTTATAATAATAGCATCAAAAAATATGTTTAAGAAAATAAATCCCCTTTTATTTTTTGAAATAATATAGATAAAACGAACTTGTAAATCGGCTTTTACAGGTTCTTTTTTTATGCAAAGAAGGTATTTTATATGAAATATGATATGTGTATGAGAAGAGAATGTAAAAATTGTTGTAAGCAAGTGGAATGTTTTAAGAAAGAAGGAAAGGATGAATCTAAAGAAATTAAAAATAGGGGATTTAATAATGGCAACATACAATCCCAGAAAAGATTTAAATTCAAAAGATAAAGAATATCAAAAAATAAAAAATAGTATAACAGAATTCGGCTATGTTACACCAATTGTTGTTAATGCAGATATGACAGTAATAAGTGGACATCAAAGACTTAAAGTGCTAAAAGATTTGAAATATGAAGAAATAGAGTGTATAGTAGTTGATTTTGACAAGAACAAAGAAAAATTGTTAAATGTGGCCTTAAATAAAATATCTGGAGAATGGGACTATCAAAAGCTAGAAACAATGTTCAATGATTTAGAAAATAACAATATTGATTTATCAATTACAGGTTTTGAAGAAAAGGAAATAAACAAACTACTAAAAGAAACTGAAGAAATAATGAATGATAATGCAGAAATAGATATTACTGACTTTTCTGATGATAAGTTCCAATGCAAGTGCCCTAAATGTGGATTTGTATTTGATGCAGATAAACAAGAAGGGGTGGAATGATATGAAAGAATACGAATGGTATTTACAGGATATATCCAAAGTACAAAAAAACAATTACAAAGTTTTTTCTTGTTTTGCCTGTGGTGGTGGCTCTACAATGGGATACAAATTAGCAGGATATGACGTTATTGGAAATTGTGAAATAGATAAAAAGATAAATGCAATGTATATAAAAAATCATCATCCAAAGTATAACTACTGTATGAGTATTCAAGAAATGAATAAGATAAAAAAGTTTCCAGAAGAATTATATAACTTGGATATATTGGATGGTAGTCCACCTTGTAGTACATTTTCAATGGCGGGAGAAAGAGAGAAAAATTGGGGAAAAAACAAAAAATTTAGAGAAGGTCAAACAAGTCAAGTATTAGATGACTTGTTTTTTGAATTTATAGATTTGGCCAATATTTTACAACCAAAAATAATTGTTGCTGAAAATGTAAAAGGACTAATGCAAGGAAATGCTAAAGGGTATGTAAATTTAATAATAAAAAAATTAAATGAAATTGGTTACAATGTACAAATGTTTTTGTTAAATGCAGCGACAATGGGAGTACCACAAAGACGAGAAAGGCTGTTCTTTATTGCAACACGAAAATCATTAAACTTTCCTAAAATAGAACTTAAATTTAATGAAATACCAATTAAATATGGAGAAATAAAAGGCAAAGAGTACAAAGCTCTGAACAAAGATACATTGTTATATGAAAGATGGAAAAAGAGAATCCATAGAGATGTTAAGGTAAGTGATACAGTTAAAAGAACAGAAAATGGGAAAATAAGCAGTTTTAATACACCATATTTAAAAGAAGATAGAACACCACCAACTATTACTGCAGGAGGAAATGCTCCATTAAGATTTGATGTACCAGGATTCGTAAGTGATAAAGATATTTTGAAAATACAGACTTTTCCACAAGATTATGATTTTATGGGAATGAATGTGCAATATGTATGTGGAATGAGTGTACCACCAATTATGATGAAAAAAATAGCGGAACAAATAAAAATACAACTATTAGATAAAACGAAAGGGGTGATCTGATGAATATACAGAAAATACAAATTAATAAGTTAATACCAGCAACTTATAATCCTAGAAAGGATCTAAAACCAAATGACGAAGAATATATAAAAATTAAAAATAGTATAGAAAATTTTGGATTTGTAAGTCCATTGATAGTAAATAAAGATATGACTGTTATAGGAGGGCATCAAAGATTAAAGGTGTTAATAGAACTAGGATATACTGAACTTGAATGCATTGTAGTAGATTTAGATAAAACTAGAGAAAAGGCATTAAACATAGCATTAAATAAAATACAAGGCGATTGGGATGAAGAAAAACTAGAAAATTTATTAAAAGAATTAAAAACAGAAAATTTTGATTTAGAGTTAACAGGTTTTAATTCTGAAGAAATAAATGATTTATTAGACGACTTCTTCGAAACGACTGAAGATGAGTTTGATGTAGATAAAGCAGTAGAAGAAATAAAAACACCTATAAGCAAAAAGGGAGATATTTGGATATTAGGAAATCATAGACTAATGTGTGGAGATAGTACAAGTCCTGAAGATGTAGACAACTTAATAAATGGAGAAACAATAGATTTGTGTATAACGGATCCACCTTACAATGTAAATTATGGTTCAATAAACGAAAGTGGATATGGAAAGCAAAGAGAAAACGGAAACAAAATATTAAATGACAATATGGATGATGAATCGTTCTATTTGTTTTTAAAAGCATTTTACACACAAATGATTAGAGTTTTGAAACCAGGTGGCGCATACTACATATTTCACGCAGATACAGAGGGTTACAATTTTAGAAAAGCATTAATAGATGCAGGAGGACAAGTAAAACAAAACTTAATATGGGTAAAGAATACATTTGTATTAGGTCGACAAGATTATCAATGGAAACACGAACCTTGTTTGTACCGGTTGGAAAGAACGGAGCAGGGCATTATTTTATAAATGATAGAACACAAACTACAGTATTTGAAGAAAATAAACCTGATTATAGAAAAATGAAGAAAGAGGAATTAGTTGATATTTTAGAAAATATGACTAAGGATAATGTACCAACTACCATTATGAATGAAGATAAACCAACTGTAAATGACTTGCATCCTACAATGAAACCAATAAAACTATTAGGAAGATTAGTGAAAAATAGTAGCAGAATAGATGAAAAAATATTGGATTTATTTGGAGGTAGTGGCTCGACACTAATTGCAGCAGAGCAAACTAATAGAACCTGCTATCTTATGGAACTAGATCCTAAATATTGTGATGTTATTGTAAAGAGGTGGGAAACTCTAACTAATAAAAAGGCAATACTAGAAAAAAGGTAGGTGGGTGATATGATGTGATAGAAGATCGTAATAAAATCGCTAAAATAAAAAAAGATTATATTGCAGGAAAAACCTACAATCAAATTGTGGAAAAATACAATGTTACATACAATGAAGTCCTATATCTTGTAAAAAAGGAAAAATGGACGAGAAAAAGCAATAGAAGTAAAGCATTAAAGAAAAATCAAAATGCCAAAGGAAACAAAGGAGGACCAGGAGCAGAACAAAGAAATAAAAGAGCCTTAAAAACTGGAGAATATGAAACCATATATGATGATTTGCTTACAGATGAAGAAAAAGGAATAATGCAAAAGATGGATACTGAAGATAAGAAAAAACAAACATGGTCTGAAATAAAATTCTTATCAGTTAGAGAAAGAAGAATAACAAAAAAAATAGAAGAACTTAAAAATGGAAAAGAAATGAATATAATAAAAATATCCAAAAATTCATCAAGCAATGGAACATCAACATCCACAGAAGCGGAAAATACAGTGAATATTATTCATAAGTTTGAAGAAGCATTAACTAGAGTGCAAGAAGCGAAAAGAAGATATCTAGATAGTTATCACAGAATGGAAACAGATGATAGAAGATTTGAATTAGATTTAATTAGATTAGAAATGGAAGCGGCAAGAGAAGATAGTACAAATACAGAAGATTTAAAAGATGATAGCTTCATTAAGGCATTGAACGATACAACGGAAGGTGTATGGGATGATTATAGAGAAGATGCAGAAGAATAAAAAAATAAACTTCAATGAAAGAATTTCTAATCTAAGAAAAAAAGTAATGCAAAATGCAATTACTATGAAAAAGAAAATAAAAAATGGTACATTATTTCAATTCAAACCTTTTAGTCTAAAACAAAAGAAAATACTTACTTGGTGGACTGACAACAGTCCAGTAAGAAACAAAAATGGAATTATAGCAGATGGAAGCATTAGAGCAGGTAAAACATTGTGTATGTCATTGTCATTTGCATTGTGGGCAATGGCAAATTTTAATGGTCAAAATTTTATATTAGCAGGAAAAACAGTAGGAGCATTTAGAAGAAATGTTCTTTTTTGGTTGAAATTGATGCTAAGGGCACAGGGCTACAAAATAAAAGATAGAAGAGCAGATAATCTTTGCGAAATTTCAAAAGGCGAAGTAATCAATTATTTTTACATTTTTGGTGGTAAAGATGAACGAAGTCAGGACCTAGTACAAGGTATTACAGCAGCAGGTGTATTCTTAGATGAAGTTGCACTAATGCCACAATCATTTGTTAACCAAGCACTTGCAAGATGTTCTGTAAAAGGTTCCAAATATTGGTTTAACTGCAACCCAGAAGGACCAAATCATTGGTTTAAAGTAGAGTGGATTGATAAAGCAAAAGAAAAGAATATTTTACATCTACACTTTACAATGGATGATAATCCAAGTTTAGATGAAGAAACAAAAAATAGATATAAAAAGATGTTCGTTGGTGTATTCTACCAACGTTTTATTTTGGGCTTATGGGTACTTGCTGAAGGAATTATATATCCTAACTTTGACAAACTGAAACATTGCATAAAAATAAATGATATTCCAAAGAAATTTGATTACTTTTATGTAACAAGTGACTATGGAATAACAAATCCACAAGTATTTTTACTATGTGGAATAAAGTACATAAACGGGAAACCACACGTATGGATACTAGATGAATATTACAACAAAGGTACAAAAAAGAATAAAAATGGACAAGAAGAAAAGATTACAAAAACAGATGAGTTGTTTCTTAAGGACTATAAAAAATTAATTAAAGATATCGATATAAGAAAAGTAATCATAGATCCTAGTGCAACATCATTAATCAATTTATTTAAGCAAAACAAAATTGTAGTTAAAGAAGCAGATAATAGTGTAATAGATGGAATTAATTTAGTTTTAAATTGGCTTGATGAAGAAAGAATCCATATTGTTGAAGAAAAATGTCCTAATATTATCAGGGAATTCAATTCATATATTTGGGACGAAAAAGCACAAGAAAAAGGAGAGGACAAGCCGATAAAACAAAATGACCACGCATTAGATGCATTAAGGTATTTATTACAGACATTATTCCCTAATAAGAAGAGGGGAGCATATTTTGTATGATAGGAGAAAGAGTATGATAACAGAAATGGATAGAATAAAAATGATAATTGCTGAAGGAGCAAAAAAAGGGATGCCATTATCAAAATTTATTGATTTACAAATAAATGACTTCAAACAATCAAAAAACTATGAAGAAATGATACAAGGCGGTAAATATTTCAAAAATGAAGGAGATATTGAAGATAAGAAAAGAACATATATAAATCAAAATGGTGTTGAAGAAGTTGCCCCTCATGCTAAAAACTATATATTAAAACATCCGATATTATATAAAATGATAAATCAAAAGGCAGGATATCTACTAAGAAAGAAACCAACTATAAAACAATTAATAGCTAAAGATGAAACTGAAGATGAAGAATACAAAGAAATTCTAAAAGCATTATTTAACAATAAAATGCATAAAAGACTTAAATATACTTTAATCGAAACAGTAAAAAGAGGAATTTGTTGGTGGCAAATTTATATTGATGACGAAGGAGACTTAAAAGCTAGACTTAGATATGCAACAAGAATAATTCCGTTATGGCAAGATGAAGAACATGAAATATTAGATGCAGTAATAATGACATATGACGTTGAGGTATATACAAGTGCAACAGATAGAGAAAAGAGAACAAAAGTAGAGTATTGGGATCTTGATGGAGTCAGATACCTTATTTATGATGGGTCATCATTGATAGAAGATGTTGAAGAAGTAGAAAAAAGAAAAGATTTAGTAATTGGAAAAGATAGTGAAGGAACAAGTATTTTAGCACACTTTAGAATTGGAGAAACACTTCATAGATGGACAAAGATACCATTTATTTATTTTAAATATAATGGGGATGAAATGCCACTAATTCACTTATTAAAATCATTAATAGACTGTTATGATGAATTGTGTTCGAGAACAGGAGACTCTATCTATGATGCACCAGATGGAGTAAATGTTGTTAAGAATTATCAATCAGAAGCAGGAACGTTCCAAAAGAACCTCGCTACTTATAATACAGTATTTTTAGATGAAGATGGGGACTATGACAGGAAAGATATTAACTTAAATATTGAAGCATTTAAGAGTTTTATTGAACAATTAAGAAAAGATATTTATGAAGGTGGTTCTGGAGTAGATACCCAAAGCGAAAAATTTGGAACACAAGAATCAGGTGTCGCACTAAAGCAACTATATGCTGATTTGGATTTAGACTGTAGCAATATAGAAACTGAATTCCAAAGTAGTTTAGAATATTTTATGTTCTTTTATGATAATTGGATAGAAATGACTAATGGAAAAGATTATACAGACAAAGAAGTGGAATTTGTATTTAACAAGACAATGACAGTAAATGAAAAAGAACTTATTGAGAATTGTGTAAATAGCTTAGAAATATTAAGTTTAGATACTATACTTTCAAAACACCCTTATGTTAATGACAAGGAAGATGAAAAAGAAAAAATCGATAATGAACAAAAGGAAGAAGCTAAAAAACAAGAAAGTGAGTATGACAAAATGATAAAAGAATTGAATAAAAATACACCAACTAATGACTCTAAAAATAAAGTTGGTGGTAAATAATGAGTAGTAACGCAGAATATTGGATAAAAAGGTTTGAAGAACTTGAAAATGCACAATTACTTAATGAGGCGAAATATGTTACAGAACTACAAGAAGTGTATGAAAAAGCACTATATGATGTAAAAAAAGAAATAAATAATTGGTTAGTTAGATTTTCAATAAATAACCAAATAAGTATGCAAGAAGCAAAAAAATGGTTAAATATTCAAGAATTAAAAGAACTAAAATGGGATGTTAACGAATATATAAAATATGGCCAAGAAAATGGAATTGATTTGATATGGAAGAAACAACTGGAAAATGCTAGTGCAAAGGTACATATTTCACGATTGGAAGCATTAGAATTACAAATACAACAGCAAATTGAAACATTGGCATATAAAGAACAACAAATGACAAATGATTTTATTATTGAATCATATAGGGATAATTATTATAAAACAGCTTATGAAATACAAAAAGGTTCTAATGTGGCATTTAAATTTGCAACATTAAATACAGAGATTATTCAAAAAATTGTATCTAAACCTTGGACAAGCGATGAGCAAACATTTTCTGATAGAATATGGAAAAACAAAAAAGCATTAATAGATACTCTACAAAAAGACTTAGAAAAATCATTAAGAGGAGATGCAGATAAAGTAATAGATAAAATTGCAAAAGATTTTGATACAAGCAAATATAAAGCTGGAAGATTAGTAATGACAGAATCAGCATTTTTTGCAAGTGCATCAAGAAAACAATGTTTTAATGAATTATGGGTAGAGCAATATATAAATATTGCAACATTAGATTCTAAGACATCAGAGGAATGTAGAGAAATAGATGGCAAAATATTTGATATGAAAGATTACAGAATAGGAGTAACTGCACCACCATATCATATTAGATGTAGAACAACAACAGCTCCATATTTTAAAGATGAATACGAATTTGGAGAAAGAGCAGCAAGAAATACTGGAGGCAAAACATACTATATTCCAAGTAATATTACATATAAAGAATGGTTGGAAAAATACATATATTCTGATCCAGCAACTAAGAAGGCATTTGAAAACGATGTGAAAATGAATAAAAATAAATCATCAGATTATAATCAATACAATAATTACAAAAAGGTATTTAAGAATGGAGAAATTCCTAGCACGTTTGAAAAATTCCAAGAGATGAAGTATAATGATAATAAAGAATATGAATTTTTAAAGAATTACTATAGATTATTCAATAGCAAAAGTATTCCAAAAGACTTGACTTATAAAGTTTATAAAGATAATCTTAATAATAACAATTGGACTGCAGTAGGATTTAATCCAAAGAAATTACAAAAACATTATGATAAACATAAAGATGATTTTGAATTTAAAAATCCAAATGAATATGAAAAGTTTGCTAAAGAGTTTATGAATAAAGAAATAAAAGACGATATTGAGGGATTTGTAAACGAAAACGGATATGTATTCAAATATGACAATAAAAACGGTATATTCGGAACGTCGAAGCCGACAGGGGTAACTGAAACCTTATTCAAGCCAACAAAAGCAAAAGAATATTGGAAGGAGCAAGTAGAAAAGTATGGACCAAAAAAGGAAATGTAAATGTTGTGGAGAGTTAACTCTCGATGAAGATGATTTATTTGATATTTGTAGTAATTGTGGATGGGAAAGTGATCCAATCCAGGAAGATAATCCAGATTATAAAAATGGAGCAAATAAGATGAGTTTAAATGAAGCACAACAAGCATATAAAGAAAATAAAAAAATATATTAAAACAATGTAGTGGCGGAATAGACAGTCGAATGTATGGCTGGTAAAACTCTTAACAAGGGTAATAGTAGACGCTAATGTCAGATAGATGGAGCTAGTGGTTCGAATCCACCGATGTTTGAAACAGTGAAATAGCTGACAACATAAGGACTTTGAGTTCGGTCAAGTGTGTTTCATTATGTTGGGTGCAAATCCTAACCTACATTATTATAATTAAATAGTTATAAATAGTAGACATCTTAAAGGTGTCTATTTTTTATATATCACGATTTTGTAAGTTGTTCGATAACAACACCAGGTCGGAGGCGTTGCTCCGTATAAAAACACGAATGCCTGAATTGAAAGGAGAACTCAAATGAAAAGAGAGGAACTAAAAGCTATGGGATTAACAGATGAACAAGTTGAAGCTGTTATGTCCAAAAATGGTGCAGAGGTTGCTGCACTTAATACTCAGATTACAACCTTAAAATCTGAAAAAGCACAATTAGAGAATGACAAAAAAGTTATTACTAAAGAAAAAGAAGATAAGGAAAAAGCACTAGACGATTTACAAAAAAACAGTATTTCAAATGAGGAATACCAAAACAAAATCAAAGAAATTGAAGCAAATGCAAAAAAAGAACATGAAGATTATGTATTAGACCAATTAATAGACCAATCATTAGAAGAGGCAAAAGTTCTAAAAACAGAACTTGCAAGAAATTCTATAAAGAAATCTTTGGATATGGATAAAATATCAATTGCTAAAGATGGTAAGTCATTAATTGGAATAAAGGAACAATTAGAGGCTACAAAGAAAACAGATCCATATTTCTTTGAAAAGAAAAAAGCATCAGGATATGAACCAGTTGATCCTGAAGGAAACAAAGGAGACGAAGGGGACGAAATTAGTATGGCTTCTAATTTCGCCAAAGAAGCTAACAAAAGCGAAAGTCAAGAAACAAAAAGTCAATTTTTTAATTAAATAGGAGGTAAAAATTATGTACGTAGAAAAACAAAGTGTCCAAGAAGTAAATTTTTTAGCATCAGCTAAATTTCAAAACTATACTAGACAAATTAGTGATGAAGGTATAGCAGCTAATGAGAAAGGAAAGAAAATAGTTCCAGCAGGAACTGTATACAGAAATGAAAATGGAGTTGCAATCGGATTAGTATTTGCTGATGTAGATGTAACTCATGGACCACAACCTGGAGCAGTAATGTATCAAGGAATAGTTTATGGTTCAAAGTTACCTAATGCTGTTGAAGAAGCAGACAAGGCAACAATGAAAGGTATCTTATTTAAAGATGATTATGAAAATCAAACAAAATAATAAAAAATTTAAAAAAATTAAATAAAGGAGAGTGTATATTATGCCAAAAAGTATAGCAGAATTATTTCCACAACAGGAAATATTAAATTATTTAAAAGAAAGAAAATTCAAACCTATGATGGGAGAGGAATTATATCCAGAAGTGAAAAAACAATCACTTAAATTCGAAATATTAACTAACAAAAGCAAGACACCAGTAACAGCAAGTGTTCATGCTTTCAATACTGAATCTGAAATCGGTACAAGAGAAGCTGAAAAACTTGCAATTGAGGCAGCTTTGATTAAGAGAAAAATGCAATTAAAAGAAGAAGATATAATCGCATTACAAGCACCAAGAAATGAAGCAGAAAGAACATACTTAATGAAAGAAGTATATAATGACATTGAGAATCTTGTTCAAAGTATTAGAGCAAGAGTAGAAAGAATGAGAATGGAAGTAACAGCAACAGGAAAAGTAACTTTAAATGAAAATGGATTAAATGCTACAATTGATTATGGTGTACCAGATACAAATAAAATTGCTAATGTTAACTGGAACTTAGAGTCAGCAAATCCAATTCAAGACATGATTAATTGGAGAAATCAATTAGATAGTGCACCAGGAAGAATATTAACTTCTACAACTATTCTTTCAAAAATATTATCTAATAAAGCTGTTGTAAATGCATTATTTGGAAAAGACACATCAAGAATTGCTAGTGTAGGAGAATTAAACAACTATTTAAATCAATTAAAACTTCCAAGTATTTATACATATGATGAAAAATATAGAAAAGAAAAAGCAGATGGTAAAGGTTATGAAAAATTAAGATACTTCCCAGAAAATGCATTTGTTATGATGCCAAGTGAACAATTAGGAGAAACTCTATATGGACCAACTGCAGAAGAAATAAGATTAAATGGAAATCCAACAGTAGATATTAGAACTGTAGGAAAAATCCTTGCAATGGTTTATGATGAGTCATTAGATCCAGTAAGCACATGGGAAAAAGCAGTTGCTACAGCTATTCCATCATTAAATTGTGCAGATGAGCTATTCCAAGCAAGTATAGTAATTAACTAATAAGTAGGGCTAAAAAGCTCTACTTATTAAATTTATAAAACGGAGGTAGAAAATGAAAACTGTAAAAGTAAAAGGAATAGGGGTTCAAGTAAATGGAACTTCTTATTTTAAAAATGATGTATTTGAAGTAACAGATGAAGAATATGAACTAATTAAAGAATTTGTAGATGTATTAAGCGAAAATAGCAAAAATGTCAATAAAAGAATTGTACAAATAAAAGTAGAAAATGAGGACCTTGACTTAAAAGAAGTAGAAGAATACTTGTATAATTGTTTAGAAAATTTCGGAAAAGAAGAAAATGATGGTAGCGACACAAATGTCGGTGGCAAAGCAGGAGAAAATTCTGACGAAGATGAAGAACTAGAAGCACTAAAAGATAGAGCAAAAGAACTAGGAATTAATGTAACACACAATATGAAAAAAGAAACAATTATAAAAAAGATAGAAGAAATTGAACAAGATCCAGGAGAAAACCCAAATCCAGAAGGAGAGTAGGTGGAACTATGAATATATTAGATAAAATAAAAGGTAGGACAAATATAGATGTAGATATATTTGTAGAAAGATTAAAAAAGGATTTCAATATAGACAAAATAGAAAATGAAGAAAAAAGAGAAATAGCAAATGACGAAATGTTAAATTCAATTTATGAGGTTTTAATTCTTATTTTAGATAAAATACACCAAAGTAAAGTACCAGTTGGATTATATACAACTTGGCTTCAAATGGTAAGAGATTATTGGTATTTGAATAAATATGATAAAAAATATGTTTCAAATATTGATGCTGAAGAAAACGGGAATTCTAATATAAGAGTAAAAAGTATTCAAGTTGGAGATACAACAACGACATTTGCTGATACTTCTTCACAAATTGATATAAATGGAACAACATACAATACTGGAACAGTTGACTTTGATGAAGATATGTTTATTGAAAAGTACAAAAAACGTCTATACGAACACCGAAAGATGAGGTGGTAATAATGATATTTTTTGGACCAAATAATCAAAACAATATAGATAATTTAGCAAGACAAACAATTGAAAGTCAGTATGATTCAAAGTGTGATGTAATTGAGAAAAAACAAAAAGAAGTAAAGAATATAACTAAAAATGTAGAAGAGAAGGTATTAACAGATAAGTCCTGCAGAGTTTCATTTGAAGATATATATGTAAATACAGAAACAAATACAGAAGCAAAGAAAGTACAAAAAATCAAATTATTTATTGCACCTGAACTAGAAATTAAACCAGGAAGCAAGATAGTTGTAACTGGAAGAGGCAGAACTACTGAATATAAAAATAGTGGAGAACCAGCAGTTTATAATACTCATCAAGAAATAATGTTGGAATTATGGAAAGGATGGGCATAAATGATTAAATGGGGAAAGTGTGATTTTAGTGAACTAGAAGAGTTAGAAAAGAAGATGGAAAAACTGGCCAAGATAGATATTGAAAGGTTTTGTCAAGATGTAGCAAGAGAACTTGCTGCAAGATTACTTGCAAAAGTAATTCCACGAACTCCAGTAGGCGAAGGATCCTTTGAAACAATAGAAGGCAAAAGATATACAATAAAGAGTGGTGGAACGTTAAGAAGAGGTTGGACTGCTAACTCAGAGGATGAGGCAGAAAGTGGAAGTGTGCCAGATGCAACTACATATGCTAAATCTTTAAAAATTCTAAGACTAGGCAATAATTTTGTTATAGTTGTTGAAAACCCAGTAAAATATGCTTCATATGTTGAATATGGACATAGACAAGAACCAGGAAGATATGTTCCAGCACTTGGAAAGAGATTAAAGGCATCATGGGTAGAAGGTAAATATATGTTAACAATATCAGAAAAAGAACTAGAATCACAACTACCAGCTCTACTAGAAAGAAAAATGAAAAAATATATTGAGGAGTGTTTCAATAATGGTTAAAGAAGTAATTGATGAAGTTGTACTTGGTATTGCAGCTAAAATAAAGGAAATATACAAAGGGAAAGAAAATTATCCAATTTATACTGATAGAACGGAACAAGGCGAAGAAAGACCTTGTTTTTTTATTAAGACATTAATTGACGAAAGAAAAAGAGAAACAGGACTACAAGATGATTATTACAGAGATTTGCTAAATATAGTAGTAATTGGATATACATTAGACGGCAATACTGAAATATTACATTCTATGATAGAAAATTTGTATGATTTAGAATATATCAAATTGTCAGATGGAAGCCAAATAAGAGCAATGAAATTACATCCGAAAATTGAAGATGATGTTTTACATTTTTTTATAGATTACAATTTATTTATAAAAAAAGAAAAAGAAAAAACAATTGAAATGGATGGCTACCAATTAAGTGAAGGAGGAAAAGACAATGAAAGCAACTAAAAAAGATACTAAAAATAAAATTGCTGAAGATAAATATACAAAAAAGCAAATTGTTAATTCAAAGACATTTAAAGAGAATAAAGACTTGTTAAATGCATTGTTAGAGGAAAATAAACTCTATACAAAAAATGAAATTAACGAAATTATAAAAAATTATAAGGAAGGAATGGTGAAATAGTATGGCATTAGGTGGAGGAACTTTTATAGGACAAAACAAAAAATTACCAGGAACCTATATCAATTTTGTGTCTGCACAAAAAGCAACATCTCTAATTGGAGAAAGAGGAGTTGCTGCAATGGCAATTGAAATGGACTGGGGAAAAGATGGAGAAATCATAGAGGTTACAGCTGAAAGTTTTACAAAAAATTCTTTGCAAATATTTGGATATGAATATGCTAATGAAAAATTAAAAGGATTAAGAGATTTATTCAAAAATATAACAAAAGCATATTTCTATAGATTAAACTCTGGTAACAAGGCCACAAACGATTTAGCAACTGCAAAATGCAGTGGTACAAGAGGAAATGACTTAAAAATAGTTATTTCAAAAAATTTAGATGATGAAACAAAATATGATGTGTATACATACTTAGGAACAAAAGAAGTAGATGTACAAACAATTAAAGAGGCTAGTGAATTAAAGGAAAATGAGTACGTAACATTTAATATAGAAACATTAGAAGTTACAGCCGGAAAAGCATTAGCAGGAGGAACAAATGGAGAAATAAATGGAGAAGCACACCAAAAGTTTTTAGACAAACTAGAATCATACTCAATAAATGCAGTAGGTTGTGTGTCAAAAGATGAAGCAACATCAAAGTTATATGTTGAGTATGCAAAGAGATTAAGAGATGCACAAGGAATTAAATTCCAAGTTGTATTATTTAATTGTGCTGCAGATTACGAAGGTGTTGTAAATGTGAAAAATACAACAGTAGAAGATGAAACAGGACTTATTTATTGGGTAACTGGCGTAATTGCAGGTTGTGAAATAAATAAATCAAATACAAATAAAACTTATGATGGAGAATATACAGTAAATGCAGATTATACCCAAACACAACTTGAAAATTCAATAGATAAAGGAGAGTTTGTACTTCATCAAGTTGGAGATGAAATAAGAGTTTTAGTAGATATTAATAGTTTAGTAACTACAAGTAATGAGAAAGGCGAAGATTTTAAATCTAATCAAACTATAAGAGTATTAGATCAAATTGCTACTGATGTAGCTAGTATATTTAATTCAAAATATTTAGGAAAAATACCAAA
>CAQYCU010000003.1:17195-30264 GCA_948919095.1 uncultured Clostridia bacterium
TTTTTTTATAAGGAGGAATTAAAAATGGCCAATATAACAATGAATGCAAAAGATGCCATAAGTGCAAAATTAGCTGAATGTTATGTAACAATTGAGAATAGAAGGTTCTTGTTAATGCAAGGAAAAGACTTTGAAGCGAAATTTGATAAAACTAAAAAAGAAATTAACATTTTAGGCAGAACAGGAGCAGGAAACAAATCAAATGGTTGGAAAGGAACAGGAAAAATAACAATCTATAAAAATACATCAATATTTGATGAGCTTATGGAAAGATATAAAAATACTGGAGAAGATGTTTATTTTGATATTCAAGTAACAAACAATGATCCAACATCAGCAGCAGGAGTTTGTACAATGGTATTTATGGGATGTAATGTTGATGGTGGTGTTTTAGCTGCATTTGATGTAGATGGAGACTTCTTAGAACAAGAAATAAACTTTACATTTGAAGATTTTTCAAATCCTGAAAAATTTAAGCAATTAGCAGGTATGCAATAATAAAAACTATAAAATTATTTTGAAAGGAAGAATAAGATATGAGTTTAGAAAGTTTTATGATTAAAGATGAAATGAGAGAGAAAGAATATATTGCTTCTAAAAGAATTACAGATAGTGAAGGTAATCCAGAGAAATGGAGAATTAAAACAATAACAGCTGATGAAAATGATGCATTAAGAAAACAATGTTATAAACAAGTACAAAGTGGCAAGAGAATAAAACAAGAACTTGATGTTGTAAAGTATTTAGAGTTATTAGCTGAAGCTTGTATAGTTTATCCAGATTTACACAATGTAGAATTGCAAAATTTTTATAATGAAATGGATCCAATAAAAGTGTTAAAGAAACATTTGTTAAATCCAGGAGAATATGATGACCTTATGGCTGAAATTCAAGAATTAAACGGATATAGTTTAGAGGAAGAGATTGAAGAAGCAAAAAACTAATTAGAGAAGGCGATAGTGATGCCGTATATGCACACTTTTGCCTTCAAAAACTTCATAAATTCCCACATGAATTTTTAAGTCTAGATCGTAAAGAAAAGGCCTTTGTTATAGCATCAATACAAATAAAAGTAGAAGATGAGAAGAAAGAGGCAGCTAAAATGAAAAAATAATAATATCTTATTTTTTCTAAAAGGAGGAAATTATGGGTACGATAAGAACCGCAATAGCCGTTCAAGATATGGCTTCCTCTGTATTTACAAAAATACATTCTGGTATAACAAAAACAGTTACAGGTTTTAAAAATCTAAATAGTGAAATGTCAGTTGCACCAACAAAATCAATAAATAATGCAGAAAAACTTACTCAATCAGCTTTACAAACAGAATTAGCATATCAATCAGAATTACAAGTGCTAAAACAAGTTGAATCAGAAGCAAGAAAAATAGTAGCTGCACAAGGAACACAAACTACTGAAGCACAAGAAATAATTGCTAGTGTGCAAGAACAAAGAAATCTAGTACAGAATTTAAAAAATGATTATGATAATGTTTCTGATAGTATAAAAAAAGCTCAAAATAATCAAGAAGAACTTAATAATAGTATGAATACAGCAAGTTCAAATGGAAGCAGTTTGTTGAGTAAAATTAAGAATATTGCACTTACAGCTGGAGGAATAGTAGGGGTAAAGAAACTTTTTGATTTATCAGATGATATGACATCAATATCATCAAGACTAGATTTAATAGTGGATGATAATGGCAGTGTACAAGATTTAGAAAATAAAATTTTTGCTAGTGCAATGAGATCAAGAGGTGTTTATCAAGATACCGCTGATATGATAGGAAAACTAGGAACACAAGCAAAAGGTGCATTTAAAAGTAATGATGAATTGATTGCATTCTCAGAACAACTAAACAAAAACTTTATATTAGCAGGAACTAGCCAACAAGGAATTGCATCAGCACAATTACAAATAACACAAGCTTTAGCTTCAGGAGTATTAAGAGGAGAGGAATTAAATGCTGTATTTGAAAATGCAACACCAATTATTCAAAAAATTGCTGATTATTTAGAGGTTGACATTGGAGAAATTAGAGGACTGGCAGCAGAAGGAAAGTTGTCTGCTCAAATTGTAAAAAATGCACTTCTATCAAGTGCAGATGAAACAAATGCACAATTTGAAAAAATGCCTATGACCTGGAGCCAAATTTGGACAAAAGCAAAAAATATAGCAGTAAAGTCATTAGAACCAGTATTAAAGAAAATAAACGAACTTGCTAACAACCAAAGAATACAACAAATGTTTATTGGACTTATTAACGGAGCTGGATTAGTAGCACAAGCAATATTAGGATTAATTGAAGGTATTTCGTGGTTTATTAGTGTATTAGAACCAGTAGCACCTATTATTTTAGGAGTAGTTGCTGCTTATGTAGCATTTAATATTATTTCTGGAATAACAAGTGGAATATTAGGAATAATGGCTACAAGGAAAGCAATAGATGGAGCTGCATCTATGTTACAAGCAGGAAAAACTATGACAGCAACTGTAGCACAACATGGATTAAATGCAGCAATGTTAGCATGCCCTATTACTTGGATTATTATAGCAATAGTTGCATTAATAGCAATTTTGACATATTGGTGGTTTACAAATGACAAAGTTGCATATGGGATTTTATATGCATGGGATGCACTTAGAATAGGCATAATGGTTGTTGGACTTGGAATACAAATGATGTTTTATGATTTGAGACTAGGTTTACTGGCTTTGAAATTAGGATTTGAAGTAGTTTGTCTAGGAATACAAGGTGTATTTAATGGATTAGGAACACGGAATACAGCTTATAGTTCTTGGCATAATAACGATATTCCAGGGATTAGTTAATATGTTTATTGATGGTATAAATATGATGATTGATGCAGCAAATTCGATACCAGGAGTAAATCTTGAAAAAAAGGGGAAAGTAACTTGGGCAGATGATTATTCTTCAAAAATGCAGAATGATATTAATAGAAGAAATCAAGAAATGGCTGATAAATCAGCAGAGATAATGAATACTCGTAATGAAATAGCAGACTTAGTGAGTGAAAAGAATTCAAAAATGCAAGAAGGAGCAAACAATATTATTAATAAAGCAATAGAAATGAATGATACAAGAGACCAAAGAGTTGCTGATAGAAACAATTGGATAAAAGATGCAGGAGCTGCTGTTAATAATGCCTTAGATAGTTTTTCATTAGATCCATCTAGTTTTGAAAATGGAACATTAGGAGATATTGCAGGTAACACTAAAAATATTGCTGACAATACTGCAGAAATATCTGAAGAAGATTTGAAATATTTAATTGATATAGCAGAAAGAGATACTGTAAATAGATTTACAACTGTTCCACTTTCAATAAGCATAGTTAATGAAAATACGATTAATGGAGAAGATGACATAGACGGAATTGTGGATAAAGTAACAAGCAAAATGGCTGAAAAATTAGAAGAGGAACTAGAATATGTTTCTGATGGAGTACATGAATAGGAGGAGTAAAAAATGGCTTATTATTTTTATTTAGGAAATGTGCTTCTTCCTGTTCCTCCTAAAAAACTTGATATGAAAATAGACAATAAGAACAAAACATATGATTTGATTAATAATTCGCAAATTAATATTTTAAAAAGCCCAGGATTAACAAGTATAGAATTTGAAATATTACTTCCAAATTCAAAATATCCATTTGCAATGTACAAAGATAGTTTTCAAAATGCAAAGTATTATTTGAAAATATTGGAACAATTAAAAATAAATAAATCTGCGTTTCAATTTATAGTTGTTAGAAAATTTCCTAATGGAAAAGACATATATAGTACAAATATTAAGGTATCATTAGAAGATTATACTATAACAGACACAACTGACGAGGGATTTGATAATAAAGTGAAAATAAAATTGAAACAATATAGAGAATATTCTACAAAGACAATGCAAATAACGATAAAACAATATAAACCACCAGTAGTAACAAGAACTGTAACTACAAATAATACTGCAGCTGCAGCACCGCAACCAAGTGGACAAAATTATACAGTAAAAAGAGGCGATTGCTTGTGGAATATAGCAAAGAAGTTTTATGGTAATGGAAGTAAGTATACAACAATTTACAATGCGAATAGAGATAAAATAAAGAATCCTAATCTTATTTATCCAAATCAAGTCTTATGGATACCAGCATAAGATAGGAGGAAAAGATGGGCCAACAATTATTAATACAAAATGAAAATACAGTATATGAACCAGTAGCTCAAGATGAAATTACTTGGACTACGGAACGAAAAGGAGCAGCTGGAAAATTAGAATTCAAAGTAATAAAAGATGATATTTTGAAATTTGAAGAAGGAAATCCAGTTGCTTTTAAAGTAGATAATACAAATTTGTTTTATGGTTTTGTTTTTAAGAAAAAAATGGATAAAACAAAAATTGTAACGACAACTGCATACGACCAATTAAGATATTTAAAAAATAAAGATACTAGAGTATATACAAATAAAAGAGCTGATGAAGTGGTAAAATCTATTGCAAATGACTATCAATTAAATGTTGGTGTTTTGGAAAATACAGAATATGTAATAGCAAAAAAAGCAGAAAGTAATCAATCTTTATTTGATATTATATTAAATGCATTAGATGAAACAATCAGAAATAAAAAAGAAATGTATGTCTTATATGATGACTTTGGAAAATTGTGTTTAAAGAATTTAGAAAGAATGAAAGTAGGTTTAATTATTGATGAAGAAACTGGAGAAAATTACGACTATGAAAGTTCAATTGATTCAGATACATATAATCAAATTAAATTAACATATGACAATTCAGACACAGGAAAAAGGGAAGTATATATGGCAAAAGACTCTAGCAATATTGAAAAATGGGGAGTTTTACAATACTTTGATACCATAGATGAAAAAACAAATCGGAGCAGTGAAAGCAAAGGCATTATTAGAATTATATAATCAAAAAACTAAAGGACTAACAATAAAAAATGCACTAGGAGATGTAAGGGTAAGAGGCGGATCACTTATAATAGTGAATCTAGTTTTAGATGATGTTAAGTTACAAAATTTTATGTTGGTAGAAAAAGCAAAACATACTTTTAAAAATGGAGAACACTTTATGGACCTAACATTAAGAGGACAAAACTTTATATCTTCATAGGAGGTAAAAGTAGATGGGAAGCTCATTAGGAGAAGTAATAAAAAGGATGGCAGTAGGGGCAAATGATGCAAATGCTCCTACTTCTGTTTTATTTGGAACTGTAACAAGTGTTAATCCACTTGAAATTGCAGTAGAACAAAAGATGAAATTAACAAAAGAATTTTTAGTTCTTACTAAAAATGTTAAGGACTATACAGTAGATGTTACTGTGAATTGGTCGACAGAAACAAGAAGTTTAAATGCGAACCATTCTCATACAGTAACAGGAGATGCAACAGTAGAAGTGCAAAATGAAAATATTGGATTATCACATAATCATACAGTAAGTGGTAGAAAAACAATAACTATACACAATGGACTAAAAACAAATGATAATGTGATATTACTACAACAGCAAGGAGCAAATAACTATATTGTACTAGATAAATTTTAAAAGAAAGGTGGTAAAAAAATGACACCTAATACTGATAATATATTGTTAACTAATTTAGAAACAGCTACAGAACAAACTAGTAGAACTTATTATTTAGATGTAGAAAAAAATATTATATCAAATTATTGTGATGGTATTGAGGCAATGAAACAAACAATATATTGTATTTTAAATACAGAACGTTTTAATCACCTTATATACAGTTGGAATTATGGAATAGAAATAGAACATTTAATTGGGGAAAGTATAACATATGTTATTCCAGAATTAGAGAGGGTAATAAACGAGGCATTGATCCAAGATTCAAGAGTAGTTCAAGTAAGTGATTTTAAATTTGAAGTAAATAAAAATAAAGTAATAGTTACATTTAAAGTAATTACAACTGTTGGAAATATTGAAATTGAAAAGGTGGTGAGTATTTAAGATGGAAATTGAAAACTTAGATGAATATTTTAATTATGATACTATATTACAAAGAATGCTAGACAACGTGTCAAGTAAGGTAGATAAGCGAGAAGGTTCTATTATTTATGATGCAATAGCTCCGTGTGCTTCTGAACTGGCACAAATGTATATTACATTAAAGAATAATATTGACTTAGTATTTTTGGATACTGCACCAAATGAATATTTAGACAGACTAGCAAATCAATCAGGTGTTGAAAGAAGAGAAGCAACATTTGCAATAAAAGAAGCAACATTTTATGATGAAGAAAATAACTTAATGGATATACCAATTGGGGAAAGATTTAGCATTGATGATTTAATATTTAAGGCAACAGAAAAGATATCATTAGGAATATATAAAGTAGAATGTGAAACAGCAGGTATTATTGGAAATGGGGTAACAGGAAACTTAATACCAATAAATTATATACAGAACTTAGCAAAAGCAGAAATAACTGAATTATTAATTCCAGGAGAAGATGAAGAAGATGATGAAACATTGAGAGCAAGACTACTTGAACAAACAACAGAAAAAGCATTTGCTGGAAATGTAATTGATTATAAAAACAAAACTAAAGAAATTAATGGAGTAGGAGCTGTTAAAGTTACACCAATTTGGAATCGGACCAGGAACAGTAAAACTTACAATATTAAATAGTGAATTTAACAAAGCATCTGAGTTATTAGTAAATAATGTACAAACAGAAATATGTCCAGATCTTTCTGAAGAAGGATTAGGATTAGCACCAATAGGGCATAAAGTAACAGTAGTTACAGTAGATGAAAAAGAAATTGCAATAAATGCCCAAATAACGACTAATGGAGAAATAACAACAGAAGATTTAAAAGAAAATATAGCAAAAGAAGTAAATAATTATTTACTAGAATTAAGAAAGGAATGGGAAGATTCTAATTCACTAATTGTTAGAAAAGCAAGAATTGAAGCATTAATCTTAAATATTGAAGGTGTGATAGATGTCTCTAATGTTACATTAAATGGAGGCACAGAGAACATAAGCCTTAAAGAATTTGAAGTTCCTGTTTTAAAAGAGGTGGTTATAGAATGAAATTAAATGAATATATGCCACCATTTTTAAAAGATGTTAGAGAATTTAAAGAAATATTTGCTACTGAAGATAAAGAACTAGAATATATGAATAATTTAATTGCTAGTATGTTAACAGAAGTAATAGTAAAAACAGCTAATTCTTATGGATTAACTAGATATGAAAAAATATATGAAATTACAGACATAGCATCAACAGTTGAAGCAAGAAGGACGAATATACTTCTAAAAATAAATAACAGAGTACCATATACAAAAAAGTGGTTAGTAAATTTGTTAGATGCAGTTATTGGAAAAGATGCTTATACTTTAAAAATAGATGAATCAAATTATTTGATAAATATAGAAACTACATTGAATTATTCTGAAGCAATGGAAACATTAAAAAAGGAATTAGCACTTGAAATACCAGCAAATATGAAATTGAATTATGATCTTGTTACAAATATGAAATTGAATATAGCAGCAATAATAACACAGCAACATGATAATTTAAAAATATCATCAGGAATTGCAGATATAGAAGAAAAAATTCAATTGAATGTTAGTAATTATGTAGCAGTAAAAATAAATATTGATGATTACATAAAAATTTAAAAAGGAGGAAAAATATGAGCTTTGAAAGAATGATAGTAACAACAAAAGGATCTTTATTGTCAGCGAAAACACTTCAAGGAAAAACAATAAAATTTGTTAATGTAGAAGTTCGGAAGTGGAGAACTGATAGGTAATGCTGTCGATAAAACCGAGTTAACTACTAAAGAGATAGAATGTAATATTCTTAGTTCAAATATTATAAATGATAAGCAAATACGTTTATCATTTTATTTTAAGAATACAGATGCTAAAAGACCATTTTATTTTAGAGAAATTGGGTTGTTTGCAATAGATCCAGATACAAAGGAAAAAGTGTTATATGCTTATACAAATGCTGGAACAGAAGCGGAATATATTAACAATTCTACTACCATAAATAATACCAAAACCATAGATATAGATGTGGTAATTGATAATGCAACAGAGATTACAGTAGAATTAGCACAACCATCACCTTATGCAACAAAGGATGATATGAATCAATTTAAAAAGAAAATTGAAATGCAACAACTAGAATATACCCCAAGATATGAAACAATTATATTAAATGTTAATAATTGGGTTCAAAATGAAACTACACAAAATTATGAATATAGCATCACAGACAATAAAATAACAGCTAATCACTTGGTAGAGGGATATCCAGATTTAGAAAATCAAAAAAGACTATCTAATGGATATACAGAAAGTTTTGATGGTGGATATAAGATAATAACATCAGAACTACCAACAGAAAACATAACAATGAACATATCAATTCAAAAAGTAATTTCAAATACAGAAAATACAGAGGAAGGAGGAGAACAAAGATGATAGGAAAAATAAACTTATCTGGTAGTGGAAGTGGTACTAATAAAGGAATTTCTCCTAATGATATAAGCAATTTGAAAATAACAAATAAAGATACAAAAGTAGTAATACGTTGGAGGGATCCAGAAGATACAATTATAGATAATGAGACTGTTTGCACATGGGCAGGAACAAAATTAGTGTATAAACAAGGTAGCTTTCCTCGTAATCCAAATGATGGAATACAAGTATTAGACAATACTGTAAAAAACCAATATGAAACAAATGGATTTGAAGTTACAAACCTAAATAATAATACAAAATATTATTTTAGATTATTTCCATATTCAAATGAAAATGTAGTAAATTTTGATGGAAATAATGCTTTTACAGCAACGCCAGTAGAAATTGTATTGAATGATTGTACAAATATAAAAGCAAAATCCAAAAATGGAAAAGTAACAATAGGATGGTCAGATCCAGAAGATATTATAGAAAATGAAGAAACTATGGCAAAATGGGTAGGAACAAAGCTAGTAATGAAACAAGGAAGTTATCCAACAAGTCCTAGTGATGGAACAGTAGTTGTAAATAATACTATAAAGAATCAATATGCAACTACACCTTATGAAATAGCAAATTTGACAAATGATATAACTTATTATTTTCAATTATTTCCATACACAGATGTTGAAACATACAATACTAATGAAACTAATAGGTGTGAAGCAACACCAAAAGCAGTAACAGTATATGGAGTTCAAAGGCAAATATCTAGTTCATCTACTGAGTGGACAAGAATCGAAGGTGGAGAAGGTTTAGTAGCTAATGCAACAAAAGATGGTGGAACAGTACAAAATGATTTTGATAATATTTATCCTTGGAGTGATATTATTTCTGTAGATATTAATGCAGATGGAAGTATTAATAGTAGATATGGAGATCCTGACTTTTCATTCACTAATCCAACGGGAAAAATAATGACAATGTTTCCAGAATTTTGGTACAAAAGAGTACAAGAAAATGGATACGAAAAAGTATATATTGCTGATGCAGAGTATGAAGATTTTGAACATTCAGAGTTATTCTACATTGGAAGATATACTGCAACTGGTTCAAAAACAGCAATAACAACAAAGAGTGGTGTTGCAAACTTAGTTAGCATTTCAATGACTGATTTTAGAACGAATGCAAAAAAAATAGGCAATAATTGGGGTTCAATGGATATTTGGAGATGGTCAATGCTTCAAATGCTATATTTGGTAGAATATGCAGATTATGATAGTCAAGCAAAATTAGGATATGGAAATTGTAGTACATCAGCAGCTATAAATACAGGAAGTTGTGATGCTTTAGGTATGAAGTCAGGATGTATAAAAAATGATAAAAAATCAGGTGTCATTTATCGTGGTGTTGAAAACATATTCAGTAATATATATCAATGGTTAGATGGAATCAATATAGGAAATGGTCCAAAATCTTGGGTATGTAAAGATAGAAGTCAATATGCATCAGATAAAACTGCAAGTCCATATGTTCAATTAGGATATATGGATGCTAACAGAAGTGGATATATAAAAACTATGGGATATGATAGCAATCATCCTGAAGTGCAAAGAGCAACTGAGATAGGAGGCTCCGATAGCACCTACTGCCCAGACTACTTCTACTCTAGTTCTGGTTGCGCTGTGTCTGTCGGTGGTCGTTGGGGCGATGGCTTGGGCTGTGGCTTGTGGTGCGCTCGTTGCGATACTTCTTCGTACACTGGCACGCCCGTCGGCGGTCGCCTTCTTTTCATACCAGTATAACGGGGGTTTGGGGGTGGTCAACCCCCATAAAGGTTAACTGAAATACAATGGAGTTATATTTTTTTTAGATTTCTTTTATAATCATCATAGGGGATTTGATGTGCGACAGCCCATTTGTGTTGTTTGCTACTTCAACTCTAGTTCTGGTTACGCTGTGTATGTCGGTGGTAATTGGAGCAATGACTTGAACTGTGGCTTGTGGTACGCTAATTACAATACTTCTTCGAACACTAACACGAACATCGGCGGTCGCCTTCACTTATATCAAATTATATAATGATTTGCACATCATTTTCCTTGCCACTTGGCAAAAATTAATCGCTCTGGATTAGCTTAGTAGTCCCATTATGGATCGAAAAGTTGGTAGATGATATAAAAGAAAAGAGAACCAGGTATGAAAAGAAAAGGAAAGATTTACGAAAAAATATGTACTTTTGAAAATTGCAAATTAGCAATAATAAAGGCATCAAAAAATAAAAAGTATAGAAATGATGTAAATTGTATTTTGAATAATATTGATAGTTATGCAATGCAGTTAAGTAAAATGCTAAATAATAAGATATATAAACCAAATCCATATATTGAAAAGAAAATATATGATGGGGCAAACAAGAAAGAAAGAACTATTTATAAACCCAAATTTTATCCCGATCAATGTGTACATTGGGCTTTGATGTTGCAAATAGAAGATATCCTAAAAAAAGGAATGTATGATTGGAGTTGTGCAGCAATAGAAGGAAGAGGTGTACACTATGGAGCAAGATACATTAAAAAAATACTCGTTAGAGATAGGAAAAACACGAAATATTGTTTAAAATTAGATATAAAGAAATACTATCCATCTATAAATAAGGAACTCTTAAAAAAGAAATTTAGGAGAATAATAAAGGATTATGATGCATTAGAACTAATAGAAAAAATTATAGATAGTTCTGAAGAAGGATTACCAATTCGGAAATTTTACTTCTCAATGGTTTGCTAATTTTAATTTGCAAGATTTGGATTATTATATAAAGGAACAATTAAAAGTAAAATACTATATTCGTTATATGGATGACATGATATTATTTCATAGAAACAAAAAGGAACTTCATAAAATAAGAAATTCTGTGAATGAATATTTACACAAAGAAAGTTTACAAATAAAAGAAAACTGGAATTTGTTTAAAGTAGATAGTAGACCAATAGATTTTATGGGGTTTAGATTTTACAGAGGATATACAACATTAAGACGAGGTATATTCTTAAGAATGAAACGTAGAATTAAGAAAATATATAAAAAAGGAAAAATAACACAAACTGATGCTGGGGCAGTAATGAGCTATCATCGGTTGGATAAAAAATACAAATTCATATCAGATACATAAGAAATATATAAGACCATATGTGAGTATGGCAAAATGTAAGGAGGTTTTAAAAAATGAAAACACAAAGTACAATAAAACCACAAAATTATAAAATTGAAGATAGAGAAAACGGCAAAGTAACCGTTTATTTTTTTACAAATATTCAAGCAATAGAGAAAAAGGAACAGGAGCAAGAAACAACTGAACAAGAAGAACAAAAAATGTATTCTTATGATATGTATGTAATTGAATTACAAAAACAAGATAATCTAGAAGAACGTATAAAAAATAATTATGATATGTGGCTAGATTTTGTAAAGCAAAAAGAATATGACAAAGTAGCAGAAGAAATAAGAACAAAACGAAATAAATTACTAGAAGATACAGATAAAGAAATGTGTTTGGATAGACTAAATTTAAAAATGCCGAAAGAACTAACAGCAAGTAATTTATTAGCAGGAATAACTGAGTTCTTTGAAGGACTGGCCAATATATTTAATGGGAATATGGCTAAATATAGACAAGAACTAAGAGATATAACAAAACAGGAAGGGTTCCCATATAGTGTTATCTGGCCAACAAAAGATGAGGAGGAATAATGTATGAATGATATGGATCGTGAAAGATTAGTACAAGTAGAAGACCGATCAAAATCAAATACAAAAAGATTAGATGACCACGATAATGAAATAGAAGGGTTGAAAAAGACCTATGCTATCATGGAAAAAATGAATTATAGAATGGAAAATGTAGAAAAAAGTGTAACAAGCATAAACGACAAGTTAGATAAACACGAAGAAGAAATAAACAAAACGGATAAAGAAAAAGGTAAAAAATGGGACAAACTAATTGATTATATTTTTTATTCAGTAATAGCTGTGATTTTAGTATTAGTATATACAAAATTAGGTTTAAATTAGGAAGGAGGGGTAAATATGACTGTACAATTAATTGTTTATATTGTAACAACATTATTTACATATGTTTTAGGAAAAGTATCTAAATACTTTGGATGGAATGAGACATTGCCTATACCAATTCAAAATATTGCAATAGGTATTATAGCAACTGTAATTGGATGTGTTATTCAAGTTGAAGGTTTAGATGTAAACGGAGTAATACAAGCTGTTGTGACTGCATTAGGTGGAATTGGAACAGCTACTGTATTATATGATGCAAAAAATCAATAATTTAATACAAGAAATATTTTCTTGTAAAAGTCAGATACTGGAAGAAAAAACAAAAATCTTCCAGTATTAATTTTTTATAAGGAGGAACCAGTTATGGAAGAAGAAAAAGTTGAGTTTAATCAAGAACTTGCAGACTTGAATATGAAAGAAAATACTTTTACTGAACCAGATGAAAGAGATGGGATTGGAGAAGTAAAAGAAACTGATGAATTTTATCAAGGAGGTAATGAATAATGTTAGTAAC
>CAQYCU010000003.1:30364-55807 GCA_948919095.1 uncultured Clostridia bacterium
GAAGTAAAAGAAACTGATGAATTTTATCAAGGAGGTAATGAATAATGTTAGTAACAAAAGTAAATATGCCTTCAAGCAAATATGGTATAAAATGTCCTTATAGTATGAAACCAGAGGGAATAACAATACATAATACAGCGAATGATGCCTCAGCAATGAGTGAAGTATCATATATGATAAACAATAATAACCAAGTATCATTTCATGAGGCCATAGATGATTACAGATGTGTTCAAGGAATAGAACATAATCGTAATGCATGGCATGCAGGAGATGGTCATGGATTTGGAAATATGAAAACAATAGGAATTGAAATTTGTTATTCTAAATCTGGTGGAGAGCGATTTGAAAAAGCAGAAAGAAATGCTGCAGAAAGAATTGCTTATTTAATGAAAAAATATGGTTGGAATTTAGATAATATAACCGATACTAGACATACAGTTGGAACTCATCAAAATAGAAGTGGTAAATATTGCCCTCATAGAACTTTAGACAATGGACTTGAAAGATTTTACAATATGATTAGAGAAGAATACAGAGAACTTACAGGAGAAACAGCACAAGGAATACCAAATATAGTTGTAAATGAAAATAATAATAATACTGGAAGAAATGTAGGAGATACAGTTACAATTAATGGCGTTTATACCTCCTCATCATCTACAAAGAAATTAAGTCCTGCAGTTAAAAGTGGAATGATTACTAGAATTATACCGGGAGCAAGAAATCCATATTTAATTAATAATGGTAATATAGGATGGGTAAATGATTCTTGTATTGTAAGTACAGAAAGTTCACAAGCAACAAATACCAATACAAATGTTGCACCTAATATAGCAGTAGGAAGCACAGTAACCTTATCAGCAAATGCTATTAATTATGCAACTGGACAAAAAATACCAGAATGTTATAAGAATAGAAATTACACTATTATGCAAGTTGGTAATGGAAAAGTGTTATTAAAAGAATTATATTCTTGGGTATATACTAAAGATTTAGTAGGGTATGGTGCTAATACTACAAATAATACAGTAACCACTCCAAGTAGAAAGTCAAATGAAGAAATTGCAAGTGATATAATTAACAAACCAAATTATGGAGGCTGGGGAGTAAATCCAATACGAGCTCAAAAATTAAGAGAGGCAGGATATGATCCAACTGTTATTCAAAAGATAATTAATCAAAAATTGAAATAATTTAGAGGAGAAAAATTCTCCTCTATTGTATATTTTTCAATTTTTGTTGTATATTATTAATAGAACTATAAAGTTCTGAAACAGAAGTATTTAATAAGTCTATATTCTTGATTTCATTAACACAGCTTTCAACAATATTTTTCTTATTAATCTTCTGTTTCTTTTTACTTTTGTATTCAACTAAAAAATTACTCATTTTTTTGACTTTTCCTTTCTTACAATAATATCTCCAGGATTACATCCTAAAATCATACACATTTTATCTAATGTATCAAATTTTATTCCAGTAGTAGTATTATCCATTAAATGAGATAGTGATTGATAACCTCCTTCCATATTTTTTATAAACCAATATTTCGTTTTCTTTTGTTCTTTTAATATTTCATTTACTCGAATGTATATCATCTTATCACCTCCATTCATTATAGATATTGTAAAACAAACTATAATTTATTTTAACTACAACATATTTGACTTAAAGCTGTTATAACTAATTTACAAAATAGATACTTTTTGCTATAATCATATTGGTGATAGTATGAATGAGGAATTTAAAATGTGTGAAGAAATTATAAAAAAAGTTAGATGGTATATGGAAAGAAAAGACTATGTAGGATTAAGATTGTATCTTGATGAGAAAGAGAAAGAAGTGGAAAAAAGTAGAATAATGTCAAAAAATTACGAAGCTGAATACATTGATAGTCTAGTGAAAGACCTTGATAATACCTAACATCTAGTATAGTTATTTTTATTTACATAATATGGTATAATATTTATAGAGATATCTCTAGCAAGGAGGTATATTTATGAAATTAAATTTCCCAGAATTAAATATGTTTGAAAAAATGTTGTCTAGAATGTTAAGAAAGTACACTATTAAAATATATAGACAAGGTTTTCAAGACGGATTAAATTTGAAAAATCAAACAATTGACTTTTGATAGTAGTTGTGTTATTTTATATGTAAATGTTACACAAACTGGGTTGCCCAACAGGACTTACAACAGCATACTATTTATCAAAAGCGAATCTAAAAGTTGTGTTATTAGAGAAGGAGAGGATATGTGAACATACAAGTGGACATACCACAGCAAAAATTACAAGTCAACATGACTTATTTTATGATTATTTAATACAATCACAAGGAATGAAAAAAGCAAAGCAATATCTAGACTCAAATGAAAAAGCAATAAAAGATATTGAAAAAATAATAAAAGACGAAAACATACAATGCGATTTTGAAAAGCAAAATGCATATGTATATGCAACTAAAGTAGACGAAATAGAACAAATAAAAAATGAAGTTAACGCAGTTAATTCACTAGGACTAAATGCGAAATTTGTAACTGACTTACGTCTACCATTTAAAACACTAGGAGCAATAGAATTTGAAAACCAAGCACAATTTAATCCATGCAAATATGCAGAAGGACTAATAAATGCTATCAATACAAATACAAGAATATTCGAAAAAACAAAAGTTGTAGACATAAAAAAATTTAAAGAAGATAATTTAGAAAATGAGAGTAGCGATAAAGAAATGAAATATACAGTTATCACAGAGAATGAAAAAACTGTTACAGCAAAATACGTAGTTTTGGCAACACATTATCCAATTATAAATGTTCCAGGATATTATTTTCTAAAAATGTATCAAGAAATGTCATATCTAATTGGAGTAGAAACAAAAGAGCCATTACCAAAGGGAATGTATATAAATATAGAAAATCCAACAGTATCAATACGTACAGCAAAAGACAAAGAAAAAGCACTACTATTAATAGGAGGAAATGGACACAAAACAGGAGAAAGAAAAGACATACAAAAAAGTTATAAATACTTAGAAGATATTGCAAAAAGATATTATCAAGATTGTATCATAAAATATCATTGGTGTACAGAAGACTGCATTTCGCTTGACAAAATACCATATATAGGCGAATTCTCTAACTTAATGCCTAATGTATATGTAGGAACTGGATATAAAAAATGGGGAATGACAAGCTCGAATGTGGCTGCAAATATAATAGTAGATAAAATTTTAGGAAAAGAAAATCCATATGAAGAAGTATTTTCATCAACAAGATTAAAACCTATTAAAAATCACAAAGAATTAGGTAATATGATGAAAGAAGTAGCAACTTCTTGGACAATAGAAAAAATAAAAATCCCAGATGAAAAGTTAATGAGTATAGAAAAAAGCACAGGAGGGTTAGTAGAATTTGACGATAAAAAAGTAGGAGCATATTGTGATGAAGAAGGCAGGCTATATATTATAAAACCAGTATGTACTCATCTTGGATGTGAATTAACATGGAATGACCTAGAAAAAACATGGGACTGTCCATGCCATGGTTCACGATTTACCTATAAAGGAAAATCAATAGAAGCACCAAGTATAAAGGACTTAGAAGTAGTAGAAATAGATTTAAAAAAATAAAACTATAAAGTAAGTTTAGATAAAAAAAATAAATAAATAAAAATCATTGAAAAAGCATATGCGAATTCAATGATTTTTTTCTTTTAGTCAATTATAAAAAATTTTTATGAAAAATAAAAAAATTTTTAAAAAACCCTTGCATTTTTAAAAAAGTTATATTACAATTTAGGTGAAGTGGAACAAAGTGGTGAAAAGTGGATGGAGGTGAAACGAAATTGCTTATAGGTGAATATGAACACTCTTTGGACGCAAAGGGAAGAATGATATTGCCATCAAAGATAAGAGAAGACATCGGAGAAAAGTTCATAATTACTAAAGGATTAGACGGATGTTTATTCGGCTTTTCAAAGCAAGAGTGGAATAATTTTGAGGAAAAATTAAAAACACTACCATTAACAAATAAAAATGCTAGAGACTTTGTTAGATTCTTCTTATCTGGTGCAGTAGAAGCAGAAGTAGACAAACAAGGAAGATTCCTAATACCAGGTAACCTACGAAAATATGCAACACTTGAAAAAGAAATTGTCATTACAGGTGTAGGAACAAGAATTGAAATATGGAATAAGGTTCAATGGGAAAGCTATAACAGTGAAGAAAACTTATCAGCAGACACAATAGCTGAAAATATGGCAAACCTAGGAATGTTAAATATATAACATAATTAGATTACATAACACTTTATTTTGTATATAATTTTGAAAAAAATTATATAGATTAACCAAAGATAAAACCTAAAGACACAAAAGAATTAGTATTTCTTTATATTTTCACAAAAGATAAAAACATTTGATTTACTCTTACAAAAGATAAATTTAGTTCCTATTGGGGGAATTTATACAAATGAAAAAAGCACTAAAGCACTAAAGAACAAAAGATAAAATTATAAGTTTATAACAAATGATAAAATTTAAGCTTATAACAAAAGAATACCCATACAAAAGCTAAGTTCTATAAATTTGAAAAACAAATTTATATGATACTAAAGAAACCAATATAAATAAACAAAAGACTATAGCTAAACAAAAGAAAAACATTGGCACATAGCTATATGTGCCAATGAATTTGTTATATATTTGTGAAGGGATAAAACAAATTTGGAATTTAAACATACTCCAGTAATGCTAAATGAAGTAATTACTGGATTAGCTATAAAAGAAAATGGCATATATGTAGATGGAACAATAGGTGGAGCAGGGCATAGCACAGAAATTATAAAAAAACTTTCTAGTGATGGTCTGCTAATTGGTGTAGATAGGGACGATGAAGCTTTAAAAGCATCAAAAGAAAAATTAAAAGACTATAACAATTTTCAACTAATACATGATAACCATGATAATATTCCACAAATTTTACAAAATTTACATATGGATAAAGTAGACGGAATTTTACTAGACTTAGGAGTATCATCATACCAACTTGACGAAAGAGAAAGAGGCTTTAGTTATATGGCAGAAGACGAAAAGCTTGATATGAGAATGGATAGAACTCAAAAATTTTCAGCAATAGATGTAATAAATAAATATAGTGAACAAGATTTAGAAAATATCATATTTGAATATGGAGAAGAAAAATTTGCAAAAAGCATTTCAAAAGGAATATGTGAAGCAAGAAAAAATTCTCCAATAACAACAACAAAAGAACTAGTAAATATTATTGAAAAATCAAAACCATTTTCAAAAGATGGACACCCAGCAAAAAAAACTTTTCAAGCAATTAGAATAGAAGTAAATGATGAAATAAAACCACTATATAACACAGTATTGAACCTTATAGAATGTTTAAAAGAGGGAGGAAGACTGTGTATAATTACATTTCACTCTTTAGAAGATAGAGCAGTAAAGGAAGCTTTTATAGAAGCTCAAGGAAAATGTACGTGCCCAAAAGATTTACCATATTGCGTATGCAATTATAAGTCATTTGGAAAAATTATAACAAAAAAACCGATAGAAGCTACTGAAGAAGAAAAGAAAATTAATCCAAGGTCAAAGAGTGCAAAGTTAAGAATATTTGAAAGAAAAGATAAATCATAAATACAAACTTAAGAATATAAAACAACGAAAAGGGAGGTTAAAAATTTAATAACTAAATATGTAATAAAATTTATAAAAATAAAAGAAAAATAAAATAGGTTAATACATCATATAATATACAAAATAATATAAAGGGGGAAAAAGAAATGCCAACAAGAGCAGAATTAAAAGCTAATGCTAAGCAAGCATTAACAGGAAAATGGGGAAAAGGAGCATTAATAACATTATGCTACTTATTAGTAATGATTGGTATTAATATAGTAGTAGCAATATTAAGCTTTATTCCATTTATTGGATTAGCTACAACAGTAGTATCAATACCAATAGTACTAGGAATTATATACAGTTTTATAAAACTAAAAAGAGGAGAAGAGGTAGGCGCATTTGATTTCCTAAAACTAGGATTTAAAAATTTTAAAAGAGCATGGTGCCTTACAGGACGTACATTACAAAAAATGCTAGCACCAATAATAGTAATGTGCGTTATAATGGTAGTTATGATTATTAGTGGAGGCGTAGCAGTATTTTCAGCATTAAGTGCATATGGGGAAACAGTAAAAAACGTTGACAACTATTATGACAGAATTCCATCAAAAGGAAGTTTTAGTTTTGATTATGATTTTAATGACTACGAATATGATTTTGATGATATATCATATAACCCATATGCAAGAAGTAGCACATATTCATCAAATCCATATGCAAGAAATAATCAATATTCAAGTTCATCAAGCAGTGTTAATGGAGCAAAAGCTCTAGCAAGTTTGGGTATTGCAACAGGAAGTATAATATTGTTATTTGTACTTATGATAGCAATGTGGGGAGTATCAATTTGGGCAACAGTAAAAGGACTTTTATATGCACTTACATATTACATTGCTTATGATAATCCAGAGATGTCAGCAAAAGATGCAGTTCAAAGAAGTGAAGATTTAATGAAAGGAAATAGAGGAAAATTATTTGTACTTCAACTTTCATTTATTGGTTGGGGCATACTTGCATGTATTACACTTGGTATAGGAATGTTCTGGCTACTACCATACATGATGGTAACATTAGTTTGCTTCTATGAAGCTTTAGCAGGTGGAAATAATAATGGTGGAGAATATGCCGTAAATGCTCAATCTGTTGTAAATACTCCAAACAATAATCAAAACATGATGAGTAACACAAATAATATGAATAATCAATATAATAATCCTGTGGCACAAAATATAAATAATCAAGTACAACCAGATATGAACCAAATGCAAAATATAAATAATACAATGCCACAAGATATAAATAATATGAACCAAGCACCACAAGTTACTGAATATGTACCAGTAAACAACGACTTAAATAATCCAAATGATAATAATATGAACAATAATATGTAATTATTATAAAAAACCTAAAGAGAAAAGAGGTGAGATAATCTATGATAGTCGACTATTATGAAACTAGCCCTCGAAAAGAGGAAGAGTTTGAAGAATTCTTAGACGAGCAAATTAAAAGAAATAATAAAACATTAGAAAGAAAAGCAAAACAAAAAGAAAAGCTAAAAAGAGAAAAGATAAAAGAACAAGCACAAATAAAACGTGAAAGCAAAAAAAATATGAAGGTTATATCAGGACTTTGCATATTTTTTGCAGTGTTTTCTATCATAGGTTATCGTGTATTTTTAATAAATAACAGCCTAAAAGAAAAGGAAAAGTTAAAAGCACAACTATCAGAAATAAAAAAACAAAATGACCAATTACAAGTTACAATAGAACAACAGATGAACTTAAATACAATAGAACAAGAAGCAAAAGAAAAACTAGGAATGAGAAAACTTGATAATAATCAAAAGGTATATGTGAACCTTAATAAAGAAGACTACACACAATCATCAGTAAAAAAAGAAACAAGTAATGAAAAAGATACATGGTGGGCTAAACTTTTAAAAGATTTATTTAATATAGAATAAAAGACAATTGATAGGTATATATCAATTGTTTTTTGTATTTAAAACCCACAAAATAAAAACATATTATATAATCATACTATAACCAGAAGCCTCATATTATTATAAAGAAAGTTCGAAAGGATAAATAATATGATTGGAAGAAAATCAATAAAAAAAAGAATGAGATGGAGTATTATTATAATACTAATTACATTCACAACAATAATAATAAGAATAGGATATTTGCAATTTGTACAAGGAAAAGAACTATCTGAAAAAGCATATAACCAACAAACATCTGATAGAAATATAAATCCAAGAAGAGGAACAATATATGATGCAACCAAAAATAACATTTTAGCAATAAGTAGTACAGTAGAGGTCGTAACTGTAAATCCACAAAACATAAAAGACAAAGAAAAAGTCGCACATAAATTAGCAGAACTTTTTAATGAAGATTATGAAACACTGCTAAAAAAAATTAGCAAAAGAACAGCAATTGTAAATATAGCGAAAAAAGTCGAAAAAGATAAGACAAATGAGCTACGTAAATGGATGGAAGATAACAATATAACAGAAGGAATAAACATAGATGAAGACACTAAAAGATACTATCCATATAATAATTTAGCATCACAAGTAATTGGCTTTTGTGGAAGTGATAATCAGGGATTAAATGGAATAGAAGCAAAATATGATGAAATATTAAAAGGAAAACAGGGAGCAATTAGTAAAATAACAGATGCCAGTGGCAAAAAAATAGAAAGTGAAACTGAAAACTATATAAAACCAATAGAAGGTTCAGACTTAGTATTAACAATAGATACAACTATTCAAAGTATAGCTGAAAAATATCTAAAGCAAGCATGTATTGATAATAATTGTATAGATGGTGGAAATGTAATAATAATGAATCCAAAAAATGGAGATATATTAGCAATGGCAGGATATCCTAACTATAATCTAAATGAACCATTTAAGTTAGACGAAAGTCTAAGTAAAGAAGAAGCAAATAAAAAGATGCAAGCATTATGGAGAAATAAAGCAATATCTGATACATATGAGCCAGGTTCAACATTTAAGATAGTGACAGCATCAACTGCACTTTCAGAGGGAATAACCACACCTGACAGGAAAGGAGAATTTTGTTGTGTTGGACATATAGAAATTGCAGGAGTAAGAATGAAATGTTGGAGATATTATAAGCCACATGGACCTGAAAGTTTAAGAGAAGGACTAATGAATTCTTGCAATCCAGTATTTATTGGATTAGGACAAAAAATAGGAGTAAAAACATATTATAAATATTTAGAGAAGTTTGGATTTTTTCAAAAAACAGGGATAGATACACTAGGAGAAGCAAATTCAATATTTTTAAAAGAAGAAAAAGTAGGACCAGTAGAGCTTGGAACAATAGCATTTGGACAAAGATTTGAGGTAACTCCAATTCAAATGGCAACAATGTTATCGACTATTGGAAATAAAGGAAAATACATTGCGCCAAGGCTTGTAAAGGAAATAATTAGCAATGAAGAAAAAGACGAAAATGGAAATAAGAAGGTTACTATAATTCCTGAAAAAGAAGGAGAACAAGTAATAAGTGAAAAAACTGCAAGCGAAATATTAAGTATGATGCAAAGTGTAGTTGACGAAGGAACAGGAAAAAATGCGAAGGTAGAAGGATTTAATATAGGCGGAAAAACTGGAACCTCAGAAGATGGAGTAAATACTGGAAAGTATGTTGCATCATTTATAGGCATAGCACCAGTTGAAGATCCGCAAGTTGTTGTACTTGCAATTTTGTATGATCCAAAAGGAGAAGGAGGACACTCAGGTGGTGGAACAGGAGCACCTTTAGCAGGAAAAATTTTCAAAGAGGTATTAGAGTATTTGAATTAAATAAAACAGAAAGTTATAATTATAATACTTGTTATATTCAAAAGGAATGTGATAAAATATGACTAGAATATATAGACAATTTTTAAGAGAAATAACATGAATGATGATGATTAAAGTATAGTAAAGGGAAAATAATAAGATGAGTAAACGAGGAAAAAATATAGATAAAAGTAAAATAATAACTTCAATTATAAGCATAGCAATTATTATATGTTTCATGTATGTAGTAAATGAAAATTATAAAAGAACTTACATAAATGAAATCAACAATGTTAAGCAAAATCAAGCAACAATTAATGAAGATACAGCACAAAACCAAGCAAAGAAAAATATTATTGAGCAAAATCAAATATCTCAAGATGGTTTAGCAAATGGTGATAAATCATCAAACCCCAATTATGATTTATCAAATATTCAAAAATATACAGATAAAATTTGGGTAGAAATAAACAACAACATTCCATATTTTACAGAAGAAGACAAGGGGAAAGCTGCATTTGAAGAATATAGCGAATTAGATGACAAAGAACGATGTGGTATTGCATTTGCAAATATATGCAAAGAAATAATGCCAAAAGAAGGACAAAAAAGAGAAGAAATTAGTATAATAAAGCCAAGTGGTTGGAAGCAAACAAAAATAGATGGAAAATATTTATATAACAGATGTCATTTAATTGCATATCAACTTGCAGATGAAAGTGCAAACGAAAAAAATCTAATCACTGGAACACGATATTTTAATACAGAGGGAATGCTACCTTTTGAAAACAAAGTTGCAAATTATATAAAACAAAATGAGAATAATCATGTATTGTACAGGGTTACGCCTGACTTTAAGGGAGAAAACCTAGTTGCAAGTGGAGTACAGATAGAAGCATATTCATTAGAGGACAATGGAAATGGAATACAATTTAATGTATATATTTACAATGTGCAACCTGGAGTTGACATAGATTATTTAACAGGAAATGCTGTAAAAAAGGAAAATTAGTTCAATTATGATAAAGAGGAAAATTAGGCCGATTATGGCAAGCATAAAAAAGAGAAAAACGAAAACATATCATAGGTAAAACTTACATAAATTACCAAAAATACATTGACAAAAATAAAAAAATGATATATTATCATGCTAATTTAAGGCTAGTTACTTTTATAAAAAAGGAGATAATATATTTGAATTTAGAGCTATTTAATAATTTAAGAAATACAAAAGAAAATAATTTTATACAAAATTTTATAAATGAATTATCAAAAGAATTAAAAAAAGGAAAATTAAATATGGCAATAGAAATGAAAGAAGAAAATACTTTATATCAAGTAGTAGACAAAAGTGTAAATGGAATTTATCTAAAAAACACAAAAACAAATGAGATATTTGAAGAAACAAATCTACCACAAGAAATGCAAGAGACAATAGAAAATGACTATATATTGAGATATAAAAATGGGGAATATGTATTCGAAGAAGAATTAACAGATAACTTTTTTGATAGTTTAGTTAGTATGAAAGAATATAAAGAAATACAAGAACAGTTTATTAATGAAAACAATGTATTAGAGATAAAACCATATACAATATTTAAGATTGAAACTCATGGAAAAGATTATTCAATACTAAGTTATGAAGATAAAACTATAAAAGTCCCAAACACATTGATACCTTATTTTGCAGATGAAGGAACAGAACTAAAATATGAAGAGGGAGAATTTAAGAAAATTAGATAAATAGATATAATATCGCATAATTAATGTGATTCTAAATGAAGGTTGTTATTATATAGGACAAATTTGTTGAATGAATTCAATAAAACCATAAAAATATATTGATTTAATTCAACAAAAGTGATATACTTAATATAAGTATTAAAGAAAAAGGAAGTATCAATTAATAGATATTGCTATATAGTTGATTATGAAAGAAAAAAGATGGATATTAAATCAAATTTAATGATTATAAATTCTTGGTGGAATAATGAGAAAATAAATGACCAATTTCTATTAGGAAAAAAGAGAAAAGAATTTAACAATATAATAGAAAAAATTGAAGACAAAAGGATTCTAAGTATTATAGGACCAAGACGAGTAGGGAAAACAACGTTAATTTATCAAACTATAAACTATTTATTAGAAGAGAAAAATATTGATAAAAAAAGAATTCTATTATTTAGTGGAGATGATCCAAGTTTATTTTTTGATGACACTGATAAATTATCAGATATATTGGAGATATATTTTAATGAGATTTTAGAAGAGAATATAACAAAATTAAAATCTAAAGTATATATATTTATTGATGAAATTCACTTTATAAAAAATTGGCAAAACTATTTAAAAGTTTATTTTGATAGAAAATATAATATCAAATTTATAATTACAGGTTCATCATCAATTCATTTATTTAAAGATGCTAATGAATCATTATTAGGAAGAATAGAAAATATATATGTACTACCACTAACTTTTAATCAATTTATGAATTTTTTTATGACATATATATCAAAAAGTGATGATATAGAAATACCTAAATTAAATTTAAATGATATGGATAAAACATTTTCAAAGTTAGAAAAGATATATTATAATCAAGATTTAAAAATAAAAATTCAAAAGATACTTAAAAGATATATGATTGTTGGAGGTTATCCTGAATACTTTGAAATTAAAGATATTGAAATTTGGCAAAAACAATTAACTGAGGATATAATAACTAGAGGAATATATAAAGATATATTGACTATATACAATATTAAATCTCCAGAAATTTTAGAAAAATTACTATATTATATTGCGGCTAATAATGCACAAAGCTTTGCATACTCAAGTATAGCAGGCACATTTGGAATTGATACAGTTACGGCAATGACATATCTAGGCTATCTTAAGCAAGCTTTTTTAATAAATATTCTAGAAAACTATTCTAATAATGTTGCAAAAGTAATTAGGACAAACAAAAAGTTAAGTATTTTAGATAATGGAATTCAAAATAGTCTAATTAAACAAAAAGAGATAGATGCAAATGCAATGGGGCATATTGTAGAATCGATGACTGATTTTGATTTTAGATTATTATGTGAAAGGGAGAATTATAAGCAATATTATTACAGAAATACTGATAAAGAAGAAATAGATATAATTATAGATAGAAATATAGATATTATTCCAATTGAAGTAAAATATACAAATGAAATTGAAAGCTCAGATACAAAAAAAATAAAAAAATTTCTAGATGAGCACAAAAATAAAGGAATAAATCAAGCAAAATTTGGAATTATTATTACTAAAGATATATTGAAAAAAGAAGAAAATTTGTATTACATACCATATTGGGTATTAAATATGTAGTATTGGAAATAATAATTACCCAAAAGAAAAATAGAATGTAATCTATAAAGTCATAGTTAATATATGGTAAAGAACTTGCAAAATCTTATATAATATGGTATAATGAATGAAGCAAAACACACATTTTCTAGCTAATAATTATTAAAGAAAAGGAGAGATGGACTTATGTTCAATCACACCACGCGCGACCACGAGGCGACGCGGAGGATACCGCACCTGAGCAACAAGGGAGTGTGCTTGATTCTTTTAGGAGCGATTTTCGTCGGAGTAATGATTTGCTTCATTATTTCCGCGAAGAAATCGGATGAAGAGAGCTACTTCCAGTACACCCAGGAAGATGTCCAGATGCTCGGCGACCTGATGTATGCCGAAATGTCCCAATATGAAAAAATAGGAATTTCCTACGAAGATGAAGAGTACAAGGACGTAAAGAAGGCGTATATGCTTACAGGCAGTGTTCTGCTTCATCGGTTAGAATCCCGCTTTTGGGGAGAAACCCTGTGGGAATGCATTACAGCACCAAGGCAATATTCCTATCCAACAAGGGAAGCAATTGGAAATATTGACACACCCGACGAAGTCTATGAGTGGGCAGAAGAACTTTTGAGAAACGGCCCCGAAGGCCCAGAAGGTCTCATCTACGCATCCTGTTTTGAGATGGGCGAAGACACCTACTGGAAAATTGATGGAAAGGTGTATTTCGGCGTGATGAACCAAATCACCCAAGAAGTTAAAGGGGGGAAGGTAAACTAAGTCATAAGCAAGGAGAAAAGCGATTGCAATTTTCCCTGCTTTTCTCCGCTTAAAAATAACAGTATATTGTTTAAAAATATATTTTAGAAAAAATAGTTTATAAAGAAAATAAGAAAAGATAATTGCAATTTCAAAAAAGAATATTATAATATTGTGTTTTGTTTATTTTTATAATAAAATATAAATGCAGTATCAAGAACTCAGAAAAAATACATTAATAAAAATAGGAGATAGTATGGAAAATGATAAATATGTAACACCACTTTCAGGAAGATATGCAAGTATAGAGATGAGCAAAGTATGGTCAAACAACTCAAAATATTCAACTTGGAGAAAGTTATGGGTAGCTCTTGCAGAAACAGAAAAAGAACTTGGAATAGATATAACTAATGAACAAATAGAAGAGATGAAAGCTCACATAAATGACATTGACTATGACATAGTTAGCAAAAGAGAAAAAGAATGTAGACATGATGTAATGGCACATGTATACGAATTTGGAGAAAAATGTCCAAAAGCAAAACCAATCATACACTTAGGAGCAACTTCATGCTATGTAACTGATAACACAGATGTAATATTAATGAAAGAAGCAATACAATTAATAAAGCAAAAACTAATTTTAGTAATTGCGAATTTGAAAAAATTTGCATTAGAAAATAAAGATGTAACTTGTTTAGGGTATACACATTTTCAATCAGCACAACTAACAACAGTAGGAAAAAGAGCTACACTTTGGATACAAGACTTACTAGAAGACTTAGAAGAACTAGAATTTGTAGAAGACAATTTAAAACTTTTGGGATCAAAAGGAACAACAGGAACACAAGAAAGCTTTATGAAGCTATTTAAAGACGAAGAAAAAGTAAAGCAAATAGATAAAAAAATAGCAAGCAAAATGGGATTTGAAAAAATATTTGCAGTATCAGGACAAACCTACACAAGAAAGCAAGATTCACGTGTATTAAATATGTTAGCACAAATTGCACAAAGCGCTTCAAAATTTGCAAATGATATGCGTTTGTTACAACACGAAAAAGAACTAGAAGAACCATTTGAAAAAGGACAAATAGGCTCTTCCGCTATGGCATATAAACGAAATCCAATGAGAAGTGAGAGAATAACTTCACTTGCAAGACATGTAATAACATTAACAATGGATACTAATATTACAACAGTAACTCAGTGGTTAGAAAGAACATTAGACGACTCAGCAAATAAACGTATATCTGTACCAGAAGCTTTTTTAGCAACTGACGGAATACTACGTCTATATGCAAACATTACAGAAGATATAGTAGTTTATAAAAATGTTATAAAATCAAATCTAATGAAAGAACTTCCATTTATGGCAACAGAAGAAATACTTATGAATGCCGTACTTAAAGGCGGAGATAGACAAGAGCTACATGAAAAAATTAGAATTTATTCAATGGAAGCGGCAAAAGAAGTTAAGGAATTTGGTCGTGAGAATGACTTGATAAAACGAATTGCAAATGACAATTCATTTGGATTAACAGAAGAAGAAATACTTAGTGCATTAAACCCAGATAACCTTTGTGGTAGAGCATCAAATCAAGTAACAGATTTTATTGAAGAAAAGGTAAAACCAGTTATAAAAAAATACGAAAACTTGATAGAAGGTTTTGACGTAAAAATTGAAGTGTAATAGAACAGGGAAGTAGTAAAATACTTCCCATTTTTATATAATAGGCAAGTTCTTTTTTATTATATAAAAATGCAACAATAAAAAATTACTAAAACTTACCAAAAACTATTGCAAAATTTATTACTTTGTTTTATAATGGAAATTGTTGGAAAAGAAAAATAAAATATCAAAAAATCCAACTATAAAATAAAAACAAAAGCCAAAAAGAAACGGAGTAACAAATGAAGAAAAATGAAGTAATAGCAGAACTAAAATGTGAAAATATGAATTTACAAACAGAAAACCAAAGGTTGCAAAATTGTTATGATAATATATGTTCATTTAAGCATGACTTTGGTAACATAATGCAGGCAATAGGTGGATATATAGAAGCAAAAGACATAGTAGGATTAAAAGAAATGTACAGTTCAATAATTCAGGAATGTCAAGATATAAATGATGTACAAAGCATAAACAAAAATATAATTAATAACCCAGCAGTATATACATTAATAAATAGCAAGTACAAGATGGCAACAGACTTAAATATAAATATGAAAATAGACGTATTAACAGATATAACAAAATTTAAAATTAGTGACCTAAACTTATGTAGAATATTGGGAATATTAATTGATAATGCAATCGAAGCATCAAAGAAATGTGAAGAAAAAAGTATTTATGTAAAATTCAAATATGACAAACTAAACAACAGAAATCTAGCAATTGTAAAAAATACATATAATAAAGAATTAACAAATGTCAATAAGATATTTGAAAAAGGATTTACAACAAAAGGGGAAAAAGTAAATCATGGGATAGGATTATGGAAGGTACAACAGATAGTAAAGTTATGTAAAAATCTTAATTTATATACTTCTAGTGACGAACTATTTATGCAACAGCTAGAAATATATAATTAACATAATGTACTAATACTAAAAAGGCACGCAATTACAAAAACTAAAAACGCAAAATTAACATAATACATACTATTTTATAAGATAAATAAAAACCACAACGATTAACTAATAAAATTAAAAAACAAGATTATTTTCATATTATCTTGTTTTTTTAATAGAATTAGGTATATAATATAAAATGTAAAAAAATATTTTATCTATTAATATAGAAATAATATAAAAATTTTCTAACAAAAATTCCAAAAGGAATAAGAAAGGATATAATTTTATAATGGAATTAAAGAGAATATTATTAGGAGTAGAGGGACTTAAAGCAAAAGGAAATTTAGATATTGATATAAATAACATATCAATAAATTCAAAGGAAATTAAACCAGGCGACATGTTTGTTGCAATAAAAGGATTTGATGCAGATGGACATCAATTTATACCAAACGCTATTGAAAATGGTGCATCGACTATATTAATAAATGAATCAGAAGCAAAAGACGTAATCAACATAATGCCAGGAAATGTAACATTAATAACAACACCAGACACAAGAAAAGCAGTAGCAGTGTGTGCTTGTAACTTTTATGATAATCCATCAAGAAAAATGCAATTAATCGGAGTAACAGGAACAAAAGGAAAAACGACAACAACATTTATGATAAAAAGAATACTTGAAAAACAAGGAATAAAAACAGGTTTAGTAGGAACAATTTGCTCATATAGTGGAGATAAAATATTAGAAGAAAGTGATAGAACAACGCCAGATAGTATAAAATTACAAAGTTTATTCAATACAATGTATCAAGATGGTTGCAAGGCAGTAGTAATGGAAGTATCATCTCAAAGTCTAAAATTACATAGAGTAGATGGCTGTGACTTTAACATAGGTTTATTTACAAATTTTTCAGAAGACCATATTAGCCCAAAAGAGCATCCAGACATGGAAGATTACTTCAATTCAAAAGCACTATTATTCAAAATGTGTAAAAGAGGATTTATAAATGTTGACGATATACATACAACAAAGGTTTTAAAGCTAGTTCCAGAATGCGATATAAAGACATATGGAATTGACAACGAAAGTAATATGCTTGCAAAAGATATAACAATTACAAATTCTTATGTAGACTTTAGAGTTAAAGTAAATGGAAAAAATGAAAGAATAAAAACTGGAATTCCAGGAAGATTTAGCGTATATAACAGCTTAGCTGCAATATCAGTTGCAGAATCTTTAGGTTGTTCAACAGAAAATATAAAATTAGCACTTGAAGATGTAAAAGTACCAGGAAGGTCAGAACTTGTTGAAAACAAACTTGGATTAACAATAATGCTAGATTATGCACATTCACCAGAAAGTTTACAAAGCATTTTACAAGCAGTCGCAGCATATACTAGAGGTAGAGTAATATCAGTATTTGGTTGCGGTGGAGATAGAGACCCAGGAAAAAGACCAATAATGGGAGAAATATCAGGTAAAATTGCAGACTATACAATAATTACATCTGATAATCCAAGAACTGAAGACCCACAAACAATTGTAGACGAAATTGAAGTTGGAATGAAAAAAACAAAAGGAAAATATGAATGTATAGTTAACAGAACTGAAGCAATAAAAAAAGCAATTGAAATGGCAAACAAAATAGATATAATTGTTTTAGCAGGAAAAGGACATGAAACTTACCAAGAAATAAATCATATAAAACATCCATATGATGAAAGAGTTATTATTAAAGAAATTATTGACAACATGTAGTTTGGAAGATAATCATCATTTGGTGTTGTTGAACTTCAATTAAAATCAAATCGATGTACAAAAAGTACGACTCATTGATTTTAATCTTGTTCCCCTAGCCAAATAATAATTTTTTTCAAAACTAAAAAAAAGAAGATATAAAAAATGGAGGAAAACCTAATGAGTTTTCAAGTTAAGATATTACTATTATCATTTGCAACAAGTGTAGCTATATCTCTGATAGTAATACCATTACTAAGAAAATTAAAAGTCGGTCAATCTGAAAGAGAAGACGGACCAGAAAGCCATCTGAAAAAGAAGGGAACGCCAACAATGGGAGGCCTAATTTTAATAACAGCTACACTACTCCTAAGTGCGTTTCTGTATATTGACTATTCAGTAGATGAACCACTAATTGCAACTAGACTACTACCTATGATATTTGTAACAATAGGTTTTGGAATAGTTGGATTAGTTGATGATTTTAAAAAGGTGGTATTGCATAATACAGAAGGCCTAAGTCCGAAGGCAAAAATGATTGGATTAATATTAATAGCAGTCACATATGTATGTATGTTAGTATTTGTATTCGAAAATGGAACAGATATAGTAATACCATTTATGGATAAATCAATCACACTGCCAATATATATTTATATTCCATTTGCTGTTGGGGTAATAGTTGCAACAACAAACGCAGTAAATTTAACAGATGGAATAGATGGATTATCAACAAGTGTAACAACAATAATTTTAACATGTTTGACTGTAATATCAATCATATGGAATATAAAATCAACAACAATATTTGGCTCAATAGTTATAGGTTCAGAATTAGGATTTTTACTATTTAACTTGCATCCAGCACATATCATAATGGGTGACACTGGTTCTCTACTTTTAGGAGGAGCAATTGCAGGTATTGCACTATATCTAAAATTACCATTACTGTTATTGATAATAGCGATAATACCAGTAATTGAAACATTATCAGTAATAATACAAGTAACATATTACAAAAAGACAAAAAAAAGATTTTTCAAAATGGCACCAATACATCATCACTTTGAATTAATGGGGTGGAATGAAAATAAGGTAGTATCAATATTTACAATAGTAACTTTACTAGCATCAATTGTAGGAGTACTATCAGTATAAAATTAATATTAAGGAGAGGGAAGAATGGCTAAAAAAGTACTTAATACAAAAAAAATATCAAACATAAAAAAAGCAAATAGAGTAGATATGCCATTACTAATTATAGTACTTATGTTACTTGCATTTGGAATAGTAATGGTACTATCAGCAAGCGCACCATCAGCCCTTTCAGAATATGGAAATAGTTATAGATATGTTATAACACAAGGTGGAGCTGCATTATTAGGATTAGCAGTTATGGTTTTTGTCGTAAAGTTAAATGAACCAATTATGAAACTATTAAAAAAACATTATAAACTTATATATATACTTTCTATTGCAGTACTGTTTACTGTTCTTATTCCTGGAATTAGTGTTGAAGGTGGAGGAGCACGTAGATGGATAAAAATAGGTGTTCAAATGCAACCATCAGAGCTAACAAAAATTGGATTAATAATATACTTTGCAGGATATTTTACAGACGACAGAAATGAGATAAAAGGATTTTGGAAAAGTGCATTACAACCACTATGTGCATTGTTAATACCTGTTGCAATATTATACTTTGTACAAAACCACTTAAGCGCAGGTATAGTTATGGGAATAATTACAGTAGTAATAATTATTATGTCAGGTTGTGAATTCAAATATTTGGCATCACTTGCAACAATGGGAGTAGCAGGATTAGGATTTATACTTTTAGTTTTTAAAGACAAATTATCATCAAGTTTTAGGTCTGACAGAATTGAAGCGTGGTTACGTCCTTTTGAAAATATGAGTGACAAGGGATATCAAACGGTGCAAGGCTTATATGCTATAGGTTCTGGAAAGCTCTTTGGGGTGGGACTGGGAGCAAGTAAACAAAAATATTTATACATACCAGAAGCACATAATGACTTTATATTTGCAATAATTGCTGAAGAATTAGGATTTGTAGGCTGTACAGCAGTAATTATATTATTTACATTATTTGCAATTAGAGGAGTGCTTATATCAATAAGAGCAAGGGATATGTTTGAAAGTTTAGTTGCAGTTGGGATAACAACTTTAATAACAGCACAAGCATTAATAAATATAGCAGTTGTTACGAACTCAATTCCTAATACAGGAATGTCACTACCATTTTTAAGTTATGGTGGAACATCACTTTTAATATTACTTAGCTGCGTTGGATTATTGCTCGGAATTTCACGTAATGCCAAAAAGATTTGACAAAATGTTAAAAAACTTTGACAAAAAATAAAATAAAGAGAGGATATACTTTGAAAGTTATAATTGCAGCAGCAGGAACAGGAGGACATATAAATCCTGGAATTGCAATAGCAAATAAAATAAGAAAAGAAGAAAAAGATTCAGAAATTATTTTTATTGGAACAGAAAGAGGTATGGAAAAAAATCTTGTTTCACGTGCTGGATACGAATTAAAAACTATTGATAGCTATGGAATATCAAGAAGCCTTACAATCAAAAATATAAGTCGACTTATAAAAACAATGAAATCAGTTGGCGAGGCAAAAAAGATAATAAAAGAATTTAAGCCAGACATTATAGTTGGAACAGGTGGATACATTTGTGTATCAGTATGTATGGCAGCAAAAAAGCTAAAATTACCATATGTAATACATGAAAGCAATGTACTACCAGGAGTTGCAACAAAAATGTTTTCAAAAAGTGCAAAAAAAATATTTGTAGGATTTGAAGAAACAAAGAAGAATGTTAAAAATGATAATATCATAGTTACTGGCACACCAACAAAAATAAGAAACTTAAATTATGATAAAAACACAATAGAAAATAAAAAAGTAGAATTAGGATTTGACAAAACATTGCCATTAGTGTTAATATTTGGTGGAAGTCAAGGAGCACAAAGTATTAATTCAAGTATAATAGACATTATAAAAAAAGAAGACAACAAAAATTATCAAATACTATGGGCATCCGGACCAAAGCAATATCCTATAATTAAGGAAGAACTTGAAAAAGAAAAAATTGATATCAATAACATAAAAGGAATACATATAAAAGATTACATATATAATATGGAAGAAATGATGAATATATGTGACTTGATTGTTGCAAGAAGTGGAGCAATGACAAGTATAGAAATAGAGAAAGTCGGAAAACCAGCCATTTTAATACCATTTCCATTTGCAGCAGAAAACCATCAAGAATACAATGCAAGAGCTTTAGAAAAAAAGAAAGTTGCAAAAGTTATACTTGATAAAGACTTAAATGAGCAAACTTTAAATAAAATGATAAATTCTTTAATATCTAATAAACAAGCTTTAGTAGAAATGGGACAAAAAGCACAAGAACTTTCTATTGATAATGTAGAAGATAGAATTTATGTTGAAATAAAAGAGGTTGTAAATAATACTGCTAGATAATTTTTAATTAAATATAAATTTATTAGAAAATTATGAGTATAGAAAACAACAAAGCAAAGCGAAAGAGAGGACATAATGATAGACAAACTAATAATAGTAGAATCACCATCAAAAGCAAATACAATAAAAAAATTCTTAGGAAGCAATGTAAAAGTTGTTGCCTCAGTTGGACATATTAGAGATTTGCCAAAATCAAAATTAGGAGTTGATGTAGAGCATGACTTTGAGCCAGAATATATCAACATTAGAGGAAAAGCAAAATTAATAAATGACTTGAAAAAAGATGCAAAAAATGCAAAAACAGTTTATCTTGCAACTGACCCTGACCGTGAGGGAGAAGCAATAGCATGGCATTTAGCATATATTTTAGGAATTCCAAAAGATGCACTTTGTAGAGTTACTTTTAACGAAATAACAAAGGAAACAGTACAAAAATGTATAAAACAACCTAGAAAAATAGACATGAATTTAACAGATGCACAACAAGCAAGACGTGTAATGGACAGAATAGTTGGTTACAAAATTAGCCCAATTTTATGGAAAAAAGTAAAAAGAGGACTATCAGCAGGCCGTGTTCAATCAGTTGCAGTTAGATTAATAGTTGAAAGAGAAGGCGAAATCGAAGCATTTATTCCAGAAGAATATTGGAACTTGTTTGCAACATTATCAAAAAATGACGAAAAATTTAATGCAAGATTATCAGGAAAGAATGACAAAAAAATAGAACTTCATAACAAAGAAGAAGTTGATAAAATCTTAAAAGATATTGAAAATGCAAAGTATATAGTAACAAATGTAAAAAAAGGAACAAAGAAAAGAACACCAGCGCCACCATTTACAACTAGTACAATGCAACAAGAAGCATCTAGAAAATTAGGATTTCCGATTAAAAAAACTATGAGTGTTGCACAAGGACTATATGAAGGTGTAAAAGTTCTTGAAAAAGGCTCAGTAGGTTTAATAACATATATGAGAACTGACTCTACTAGAATATCAGAAGAAGCAAGAGCAAAAGCAAAAGAACATATTACACAAAAATATGGCGATAAGTATTATGAGAATAGATATTATAAAACAAAATCAGGAGCTCAAGATGCCCATGAAGGTATTAGACCAACATATATAGAATTAGAGCCAGACAAAATAAAAGACTCATTAACACCAGACCAATACAAATTATATAGACTAATTTATAATAGATTTATAGCAAGCCAAATGTCACCTGCAGAATATGATACAATATCAGCACAAATTGATACAAAATCAACTTGCAATGATATATATAACTTTAAAGCAAATGGACAAACACTTAAATTCAAAGGATTTATGACATTATATGTAGAAGATAAAGACGAAAAAACAGATGAAGACGATGAATCAAAAATCCCAGAATTAGTAGCTAACGAAGAAGTTAAAAAAGAAAAACTAGACCCAAAACAAAGTTTTACAGAACCACCAGCAAGATATACAGAAGCAAGTTTAGTAAAAGCATTAGAAGAAAAGGGAATAGGACGCCCAAGTACATATGCCTCAATAATTTCAACAATTATTGATAGACATTATATAGAAAAAAATCAGAAACAATTAGTTCCAACAGACCTTGGAAAAGTAGTAAACAAATTACTTGTAGAAAATTTCTCAAACATTGTAAATGTTGAATTTACAGCTGATATTGAAAATCAATTTGATAAAGTATCAGAGGGAGAAGAACAATGGAAACAAGTAATTAGAGAATTCTATACACCATTTAAGCAAACTCTTGATAAAGTCGATAAGGAACTAGAACATGTTGAATTACAAGCAGAAGTTACTGACATAGTGTGTGAAAAATGTGGAAGAAATATGGTTGTAAAATATGGACGCTATGGAAAGTTCTTAGCTTGCCCAGGATACCCAGAATGTAAAAACATAAAACCATTTGAGGAAAAGATTGAAGATCAATGCCCCGTATGTGGAGCAGAAGTATATGTTAGAAAAACAAAAAGAGGAAAGAAATACTTCATATGTTCAAACAATTCACAAAAACTTGAAAAACCTTGTAACTATATTTCATGGAACGCACCAAAAGTAGGAGAAAAATGGGAACCAAGTGAAAATGAAGTAGTACCAAAAACTACAAAAAAGAAAAGCACTACAACTAAGAAAAAAAGCACTAAAAAATCAAGTAGTACAAAAAAGAGAAGTACAACAAAATCAAAAAGTAATTAAATTAAGTAATATAAAAAAACTATAATTTATGGATACAAATAAAATGATAAAGTATTAGCACCAAAAGAAAAGATTAATCAAATCCAAGGAGGTAACAGATGAAAAATGAAAGAGGTTCAATAGCAGTATTAGCATTTGTAACAGTAATGTTTATATTGATAATTCTTGCTACACTATTTTATTCAATGGTAGAAAAGAGTAAAGCTCAAGTAGTTGAAATGGAAAAGTTATCAAACACCTATGATGGGGATATGGGAGAAATCTATAAGGAAAGACAAAATATTAATGGAATATTTGTTACGCTTTATGCTGATGGAAGTTTAGTATTTAGCAACACAAACAAAACATTAGAAGGAAAGGGAACATTTACTCAATATGGTGACATACGTGATATAGAAATGAATACAACAGCTCAAATTCCTTGGTATTCACAAAAAGAAAATATAACCTCAGTTACATTTACAAATACTATTTCACCAATAACTACAGCAATGTGGTTTAGTGGATGCAGTAATTTGGCAACAATTACAAATATAAATTATTTAGATACTAGTAAAGTAACAAGCATGGCATCAATGTTTGAAGGCTGCAGCAGCTTAACTACGCTTGATTTAAGTACTTTTAATACTAATAATGTTACTTCAATGCAATCATTATTTAATGATTGTACAAATTTAACAACAATTTATGCTGGCAGCAACTGGACAACAGATAAAGTAACAGCATCTGAAAGTTTGTTCTCAAATTGTACAAGTTTAGTCGGCGGAAATGGAACCGCTTATAGTACAGATAATATTGGCATAAATTATGCTAAAGTTGATGCCTCTGGAACTCCAGGATATTTCACAGCAAAATAAATTTAAATACGTAGCTTGAAAAATGTTTTTAAGCTATTAGATAAGGAATCATTGGACTAGCCTAAGTTCAATGATTCTTTTGTAATTAAAAAAACTTTAATTATTACCTTATAATATATGAAAATTGTAAGGTAATAAAGTTATTAAGGGACAATTAACAGTTTTATCTAATTATCATATAATAGATTATATACAAAAAATAGGAGATAAAATGGACATAATATATTCAAGGCTTAGAATGCCTAAAATGGGTAATATGAAATTTAATAATCCTCAGAGATACATATTCATAATAACAGTAATAATTTTAATGATTGCGTATTCAACAGCAATTTGCATAATAAAAGCAATAAATCCAACATTAGAATTACAATCAAAAACTTTAGCAAGAGCGCTAGCAGAAAAACTATCAAATGAAGCCTGTCAAAGAGCAATAGCGAACAGCAAATATGAAGACTTTTGTACAATAGAAAGAGATACTAATGGTAATATAAAGTTAATGAATTTGAATGTTATAAATATTAACAAGATAATGACTGAAATTGCATTAGATATGAATGAAAATCTAAAAAAGGAGAAAAATGACGAAATTCATATAAGTGTAGGAAGTATCAGTGGCAATAAATTATTAGCAGGGAAAGGACCTTCAATAAAAGTAAAAGTTGAGATGCTAGGAGATATTCAAACAAGTGTAAAATCTGAATTAAAATCAGCTGGAATAAACCAGACATTACACAAGATATATATGGATATAAAATGTGAGTTATGTATAATTTCACCCTACAAAGATGTAACTGAAAGTATTTCAACAGAAGTACTTTTAGCAGAAGCGGTAATAGTAGGAGATATACCAGAATCATATTATAACTTTAATGGCTTAACAAAAGATGACATATTGAACTTTACAAATTAGTTATATTACAAATATATTACATTTACAAAATGCAATTAAAAATACTTGCAAAACAAA
>CAQYCU010000004.1 GCA_948919095.1 uncultured Clostridia bacterium
CATTCCACTTGCTATCGCACTTTGTCCACTTATTACTGGTGCTGTGTCATCTCTTTTTGGTACTATTGTTATTGTTCTTGGTGTTGATTGTTCTCCATTACTATTTTTTGCTGATACTGTAAATGTTGCGCCTTCTTCTTCTGTTACTGATAATGTAAATGTTCCATTTGATTGTATTGCTATTCCTGTTAATGGTGCTCCATTCTTTGTAATTTGAATTGTATTTATATCTAATGTGCCTTTATTGTTTGCAACTGTTACATGTACTGTTATATTTGGTGTTCCTGTTATATAATTGTCATTTCCCTCTACTGTGTAACGTATTTCTATTCCATCATCTTCTCCTAAATAATCTACTATTGTTAACTCCGTTCTATCAATTTTCCAGTTATGTCCATCAACTGTTATTTTTGTATTGTCATCTCCATCTACTTGTCCTACACTGTTTAAAATTTCATCTAGTTCATCTTGACTTAAGCCAGTTGTGTATTTTTTCATTGCTGCATCACTTAATGCCATTGTTAATGCTTCTTGTGATTTTGCTTTTCCATATTTTACAGTTGCACTTGTTGCTCTACTAAATATTCCATTTTGATTAAATACCATGCTTAATGATACGCCAGCTAATATTAGTAAAACTATGATTGTTATTACTAATGCTACTAATGTTATACCTTGGTTGCTTATTAATTTTTTTCTAATGTTTTTTTCCATTTTTCTTCCTCCATTTCGGTTTTCTTGCATTTTTTTATTAAAATTTTTCTTTTGTGTATATATAATATTTATTAAGAATACTTTTTACTAAAATCTCATAATACCTAATTCGAAACTTATTTATCCACTGTCTAGCTTCATTTTTTTATATATTGTTATATACATTAGATTATAAGTGCTCAGAAGACAGCTTCTACTCCTTTCTTGATATGGTCTATCCTTATTTCTTATATCTATTCTCTTTCCCATCTTATCCATCCTCTTTCTTTTGTTTATATAATATTTCCTATAATATATTACTTATTTAAATAGTAACATAGTTAGACATCAAATTCAATATTTTTACACAAAAGTAAAGCTTTTGACATGAATTTGTTAAAAATCACGGTGTGCCCAGATGCTTATATTTACTATATTTAAGGACTGTCGGATAAAACAAATGTACATAAAACTTATGTGTGTAATAGTTGTTAAATTATAGTTTTAATACAAACTGTTCTTACTATTTTTTGTTGACAAACATATAAATAGTTTGTATAATAAAAATTAATATTTATTAAATTGAAAGGATATTATTATGAAATTAGTTATTCAAAGGGTTTCACATGCAGATGTTAGTGTTGATGAAAAGATTGTTGGAAAAATAAATAAAGGTTTTATGGTTCTTCTTGGAATTAAAAATACTGATACTCAAAAAGATGCTGATTATTTAGTTAGAAAGCTAATCAATTTACGTGTTTTTACTGATGAAAATGATAAAATGAATTTATCTCTTCAATCTGTAAATGGTGAACTTTTGATTATTTCTCAATTTACCTTATATGGCGATTGCAAGCATAGTGGAAACAGACCTTCTTTTTCTGAAGCTGCTAAACCTGATATTGCTATTCCTTTATACGAATATTTTATTAATGAGTGCAAAAAACAAATCCCAGTTGTTAAAACTGGAATTTTTGGGGCTGATATGAAGGTTAATCTTTTAAATGATGGTCCTGTTACTATTATTATTGATAGTGAATAATTACTTGGGTACATTATATTTTTCTTTCCAATCTATAAAAATTTCATTACATTATAATCTTAATTAGAACTTTTTATCCAATATTCATCTATATTATTCATAACCTTCCTCGCTTCTAATATATATTATTTGCTCTTTACTCCATATTATTAATGCATTTTTAAAAAATTGAACTCATTTTTGGAACTCAAATTAACTATTTTAATAAAAATTAGCAATAAAAGCTATATAAAAAGCTCCATAAAAGCGTTGAAAATTCAGCATTTTCATGGAGTTCATTGGTTGGGCTGAACTGACTACATTTCCTATTCTTAATACTTTTAATACTGTTTGTTGAGTTGATTATTTGAGTGTAAAAAATTAAAATAAATTATAAAAAGTTACAATTAATAAATATTAATTATAAAATCTAATTTCTTCATCTGGAAAATGTTTTTTCCACTCTGCAATTATATAGAAATAGTTGTTACCAATAGTTTCTAACAACTCGCTCAAATCATGACTTGGAATATTACTTTTATTATTAGCTAGAGTACAACCACCACTTTTTGTAAGCCATACTTTTGTAGAATTTTGAACTGGTCTACCTTTTGAAATATGAACATGAATAGGTTCATTTAATTCTCTTGACCAAAAATATATTTTGTAGCCGTAATAATTCTAATAAATTAGGCAATTTGAATTCCTCCTTGTCTAGCCCATCTATAAAAAGAAGGTAGCCCTCTTTCTACAACTGTTTTATATACATCTATTTCTTCATCAGTATAATGACCGTCTTTATATAATATCTTACAACTTGGAAGTTCAAACCTTACACTATCAAAGCCATTATCAGTAGGGCGTTCAAAATGAACATGGATAATTTCTTCTCCATTTTCATTTTGCATAATATGTGAAAAAACAACCTCTGTTCCGTCTGCATATTTTACGTATGGATACATCATAAAATTCACGCTCCTTTCTGTTTACTACTTAATATTATAACATTATAAAGAAAAAATTACTACTATTTTTTGTGAATAATTTTATAATTTTCATAAATTAATAAAAAATAATAGTAATTAAATGTAATAAAATAGCCTGTATCCGTTGATACAAGCTACTTACATAAGTTTTTCTGTTGGTTGGGCTGTCAAAAAAGTACCCCTTTTCAAAGCCTCTATTTCTGCCAAAAAACAGCCCTATTGGGTTCGTTGGAACCTATTTCAGGAACCTAGTTTGATAAAAAACTGTTTAAATCCACCTATTGCAACGGTTTCAACCAACCTATATACTTGTTTATCAATGTCGCTTAATTTATGTGTCTATAATATCATAGAAGTATATAACTTGTCAAATGGAATTTGACAAGTTATACATTAACTATTATATAGTGCAGCTATAATCGGAAAAGTAGAACAAGGCAACTAACCTTGTTCTACTTTATATCTTAAAAGTTTTCGCTTGGTGCGAATATTCCACCTCCACTTAATACAGGTGTTACTGTATTTATATCTAATAGGGTTTCATTATTTAATCGGTCTGTATATTCTATTAGTTTATTGAGGTTCTTTCGCTTGGCTTGTGTTTGGTCTAGGGTAGTTCTTTTACCTAAGCCATCACTATGGGCGAAATAGTCGCCTTTCTTATGATAGAATTTGCTTATGTATATAACTATTTGATTTTGACTGTTATAGCATAGTGTAAACTTTAGGTAGCTTTCCTCGTCTAGGTCTATACATTTCATTAGTTGCTTTTCTCCGTGATATAGGAAGTATTCTAAGTCTAATTGCCAACCGATTTGAACATTTAGAATTGATTTGTTTTAACTGTTCCTTAGTTATCTTCGCCACTAGAATTACTCCTTTCATTTAATATAGTAAATTCGTCTATTTCAAAGTTTAAGCCTAGTGTACTCCCATTTTCCCAGTCAATATGGATAGTTCCTATATCGTCAACATAGCTTATAGTTCCTGTTGTATTGGGTGGTACTGCTCCTATTAAATCATACATTCTTATTAGTTTTACTTTTGTTCCGACTGTATATTTGTTTCGTATGTATTTCAATTCTTCTTTTGAATATTCCCTCGTTTTACTTTGTTTCTCTAGTATCTCAATTATTTCGTCTATATCTTCAACTTTTTTAAATAATTCCACTCTTTCAGGGTATGGAGTTATTTTTAACATTCCGTCAAATTCTTCTATCTTTAGTGTCTTATATACGTCTTTTTCTCCGTCTGTTCTATCTATTAAGTATTCTAGTGTTAGGTAATTGTCTGATAGTATTAAATTTGTGCTATTCATATATTTGTCAGCTACTAATTTTATTACTTCAATTAACTGTTTCAATATCTCACTTCCTTTCCTTATTAGATTTGATTTAATAGGTTATTTCTAAATTTTAATGGAAATGGATATATTGTTACCAGTTCTAAGAGATTCATATAATATGCCTAAGTTTTACCAAATAAATAATAAGTACCTATTTGTAAAAGTTTAAATAAGGTCAAAATAAGAGCAATAAATTAAGAATTTTGTTAGGGTGTTCTTAATTTATTGCTCTTGTGATTACATTGTTAGATACTTTTGATTAGATGTGAAGTAGTAGACTACTTCGCCATTCTGCCATTTATCAGATATAGAGTTTACTATATCTATTTTGATATTCTCAAAGATATATTGCTTACTATCGTTTAGGTCTTCTGCATTTATTCCGTCTGTTTGCCATTTACTATTTGGCTTGATACTGTTAATGTAGTTTTGAAATGCTTGTTTTATTGTTTTTACTAGCTTTTGTTTTAGTTCTTTTCGCTTTGGGTCATTATTTGACATTTCGTCATATTTCATTACATTTTCTTTAAACTCTATACTATCATTTATTGTTTTATGTAGTATTCCTAGAAATGGGCCGTATTCTTCTAGGTGCTTTTCAATTATTTGTGTATAGTCATTGTCCTTAAATGTATATTTGATAATCATAATTGCCACCTCCTCGTTAGTAGATGTTCTTTCTTTTATTTTAATTGAATTGTGCTATTGATACAAGTTTTAAGGTGGTTTATCTATGTTAGTAGTTCAAAGGCATTATGTATAAATTCTCTTGTGTGTAATTCTATATTATCTATTATTGGTCTTCCATAAATAATATTATTATCTATATTAAGGTTCAGTTCTTCATAGGCAATTTTTATAAACTCTAACTCTCGGTCAGTATTCATAATTATTATAGGGTCTTTTCCTATTATGTCTAATACTTTTTGTACTATATTATTTGTCCTTTCAATATTTGTTAATAGTTTTTTACTAGACTTCATTACTATTGTTGGAGACTTAGGTCTTTCAATAAACATTAGATATTTCTCAATAGTGTTATTTTCTCTTACTTTAATAGCTGCTATATATTTTATATACATACATTTGCCCTCGTCTGTTATTTCCGATATAATATCTACCATACAATAATCCTTTGGTATTTCTAGTTTAATTGGTTCTTGTTTATTGTTCATAGTTTATATTCTCCTTTCATATTTGATGTTGTATATAATTACTTAATATTACTATATCTTTGTTGATATTTCTAAAACATTACATACAAAATTCTTTTGACTAACTCCAATATCTCTTAATACCTTATTTCCACTTAATAGTTCATTGGTTATTGGTATTTGCATACTCTCACACTTATTTTTTAATAGTTCAATTTCTGTTTCTTTATTTGTATAGAATATAGTATCAGTTCCTATAATCTTTAATACTCTTGGCATTATCTTTCCTATATCTTCAATATCAGGTTTTATTTCTGTTAGATATATTGCAATAGCAGTATTGTTTCTTACTTTAGTTACTCCTATTTCTGTTATATCTCCCTCTACTACTTTTAATTTCATTATGCAGTAGTCATTTGGTATTACTGTTTTTTCACTCATAATTTATATTCTCTCCTTTCATATTTGGCTTTCTTAAATATATTAGAGTGATATATAATAGGAATATCCAGCTAGTGGGATGTTCTAACTGGGTATAGGGGTTAATGTCATTCTTCATATTGAATAATGGCAGATATTTATATTATTACTTAATTTGAGGTAGATGTCTATTGTTTGTAGTATTCTACTTAATTGTTATAAAACAACATAGTCTATTGATATTCTCCATATTTTGAACTACTACTGTTATATATTTATCTATATATGCTCTTTTGAGTTGAGCATTTATTCGTTCTTCTTCGTCTGTATATTCAATTTGGTATCTTTCTTTAGTTTCTGTATCTAATAGAGTTATATTTGCACATACAAACCCACTAGGTAACTCCTTATTATTCATAATCTGTATGTCTTCTATTGTACCTCTTTTAATTGAGTAGTTTTTCTTGAAGCAATCACTATTTAACATTTCTGTAATTATAGTCTCATTAGTAGTTATTTCACTTAATATATTCACTAGGTATTCAGTATATCCATTTTTAATAATTAGGCTTTGTATCTTAGTATCTGTTAGTTCTGCTACTGTTCCGTATGCTATGTATCTTTGGAAGATGTCCTCAGATGTATATTGCTCTAGTGGTACATTTTTTAATCGCTCCATAACTTCATTATAGGTTATTACTTCGTGTTTCGCCATATTTCCTTATTCACTCCTTTACTTCGTATATCTCCATATCTTGTAGGATAACTGCTTTGTCTGTTAATTCCTTGATTTTCTCCGGTTGTTCTCCGTGTATGGGTATAACCACCTCCGGTTTAAGCATATCTATAACCTGTTTTATACATTGTCTGTCTCCGATGTCCTGATACGTGGCCGGTCGATTACTGGTATTCCGTAGTTGCTCCATTTTCTCTAGGAACTTCATTGTAGGCTCGTCCTGTGTTTTATATCCGACCCCATAGTCCGATAAATTAGAATAGGGTTCGTAAGCACTTTGCTTTTCTCTTTTAGCTTGATTATATCCCTTAGCATTGACACCCTCACATTTAGAATAAACTTACCGTGTAATGCTCTGCCTGTGTACTTCATTTTCTCCTTAAATGGTTCTATATACTGCTGATACTCTGGCTTGTCCTTTAATAGGTATATAAAGCTAGGTAGAAATACTTGTACTTTCTTTGAATTAATGGCATTAGGTATTTTCTGTGTTACTAATTGAAGTACATTTGATAGTAAGATGTCGTGAATTACTGTTTTACCTGTCTTATTCGCCACCCTTTGAAGTGTAGTAACTCTGTCTATATTGGTTGTACTCATTAGGACTAGGACTTGGTCATAGTCTTTTGTTTTTTCTGCTATCTCGACTGCGAGTTCTGCCTCTGTTTTAGACTTTATATTTAATCGCGTCAGGGTTGTCGTTTCAGTTATTAGCAAATCGACCTTTTTTATCTTCTTTAACATTGGTTTTAATAACTTACCTTTGTATGAGTGGGCTCTGAAGTCTCCTGTGTGCCATACTCGTTTACCGTCTGCCTCAATGAGAAAGCCGAAACGCTCCGGTATGCCGAGTGGTCTTGGATATAACCGTGTTACCGTTATGTCTTGTATATGTATAGGTACTCCGTCTTGTATATCTATTGTATCGTGAGTTATATTGCCCTTTGTTTTGGAGAAACAGAATACTGTTTCTATTATATTTCTTGCTAGGTCAGACATATAGACAGGTATTTCAGGTAGTACCTCGTTAATTCTTCCGTAGTGGTCTCCGGTGGTAGTGGGTTATAAATACTGCATTGTATATTGGTTTACCTGTGGTTAGTCCGTTCTATTTCAGGAAGTCGTTTAGGGTCTGGGTCGTCTAGGTCGTCTCCGAAGTCAATTAGTATTCGTGTTCCTTTAGATGTTGTTATTTCAGTAAAGGCACCGTCCTATTTGGTGAGTGCCTTTGAGTATTCTTATTTGCATAGGGTCGCCCCCCCTTAGTTGTTGAGTGTAGTGTCTATTTTAGTGATTTTGGCTCCGTCTGTTTCATAGGTCATATAGTGGTATTCTATACTGTCATTATTGGCTTTTAATTCAAATGGTTCAAACTCTTTACATTTAGACTTTAGTTCCTTAGGTACTGCTATACATACTTTGATAGTTAGATGTTCTGTTACTCTGCCGTGGAACCCAAGCACTCTGTACCATTCTTGACCTTTGGCACTATGTAATAGATTCAACAAAAATATTGCTTTAGATGTTCCATTTGCTAGTACACTTTCAGGGGTGCTTGTTTCCGTTAATGTTTCCAATATTGATAGCTTCCTTACCTTTGTTCGTGTCAATACTTCTATATATCCGTGTTCCTCTTGTTTAGGGTCTAGTATTATTGGAATAGGGTAGTATAGGTTACTGTATTTTATGGGTTGTATTCCTGTTAGTAGCTTGTCATAGGAACTTGTTTTTGCGAACTCTGATAGTAGCATTGCTTGGGTGTGGGTCTGCTCGTTTATCTTTCCTTTAGGTTTCATGTCCTTGTTGAAGAAATTTAAGAATCTCATTGTCTCTACTGTCTTTAGGTCTTGTTGGTTAAGTTGCAACTCACAATTATAATTCTTCTTGTTGCTCTCGTCATAGGTAGTTGTTGTTACTGTTGTTTTATCTTCTGCTATATTTATTGTGGCAATATTTTGTCCGTCTTTTCTCGCTTGAATTGTAAAGATGTTATCTTGTGTTGCTCCTGCTCCCACTAGATAGAATTGTATTCCCTCGAACTCTTTAATTGTCTTGTAGAATTTGTCTAGTAGTTCTTTTTTCTCTGTTAGTATCTTTAGTTGTTCGTCATAGGTTTTGTTCCAGTCTGTCGACTGTTCCATTATTTTGAGCGACTGCTCAATGTTTTTCTCTAAAACTTTGTTCATATATAATTACCTCCTGTGATTATTTTAAATCATAGGAGTTTTTTGTTCTATTTCTTATGATACGTAGGTGTGGGTTCTAGCCTTTTTCTCTTTTGGGGTAGAGTTTATTTATATTATCTATTCATAATACGAGTGAAATGTGGCTTATCTCTATATACGAATTTATATTATTGTAATTATATTATTTTTATATAAAAGAATAGTGAAAAAGTTGTCCTCGCTATTAAATCTCGTTTGAAAAAATTTTTGATACATACTTTTATTTGTTCATTGGGTGGATAGGTTAATTTATATGGTAATGTTGGCACTTTTACTTTGAGTAAAGTAATAAAATCAGCCTATATAGTTATGTGGTAAAATCGTCAAAATAAGAGCAATAAAACCTATACAAACATAATATTTTATGAAACATCTTAATTTTACTATGGCACCTATGACAGATGTACTTTCTCAATATGGCATTTTTGCTATGGCACCTATGGCAGGTATGGTATTGTGGCATAATAAAAGCAACTACATTATGAGTTGCTCTATCTATATTCTTATTACTTAATAATTTACTGCAAAGGTTCTTACTGTTGCCGGTTGTTTAGTTGTTTTGTACTCTGTAGCTTTATCTATTGCCTTTACTAAGTATTGGGTGGTTTGGAGATATTGGAAGATGTATTTGTAATCGTCATTACATTTATTAGTATCTCTCTTGATGTTTCTAGTTTGGTTCTTAAATTCTTCCATATTATTTAGTAGGGAATAGATTAGCTTTAGTCTCTCTTGGTTGTCTTCTGTTGTATCTTCTATATTTGATACTTTCAGTATAACTGTTTTTACTTGTTCCTCTAAACTATGAATATTAACTAACCTTACCAATTCTTGCTTGTAATATTTGACTTCTCTTTTCTGCAAAGTATATAAATTTAAGTTTTTTAGTTTTATGAATAGTTCCTCCATATCTTCGCTCGAGTTCTCCAAAGTTAGAGATGTTATAAAGTCGTCTATTGTTTCAGCAGTTTCTCTTTGTAATTCGTCTTGTGCCTCTGCGTAAATATCCATTGTAGTTTTAATTTTTGCATGACCCATTAAATTTTGTAATGCTTTTGGTTCTGCTTTTAATAATACACCTAAACTTGCATACAGGTGCCTTAGTTGGTAAATATGCACATTTGAAGTTAATACTTCTGTTGGGTTTCGGTTTGGCATTTTCTTTTCGTATGTTGTTAATCTTATTCCGTGCATTTTTACATATCTTCTTGAAATGTCCGATTTATTGTAGATACTGAAATCAGTTTATTATCATTTGAGAATATTAAACTTTCAGGGTCTTGTTTGTTTATTCTAGGTTCTATTATCTCTCTTAACATTGGTGTTATGAATATTGTTCTTTCAGCATTTTCTGTCTTTCCGTCATCTCCTAATATGGTTTTGTCTTCACTACTTTTTGTCAAAGATACTTCGATATGTATTATGTTTTCAGTTAGTGAACAATTCTTAGATTTTAAAGCTAGACATTCGCCCGGTCTAACACCTGTTAGCATTAAGAACCATATAACGTCTTTGTATTTATCTTCTTCGATAGATAATTGTTGTAGTAGTTTTTTTGTTTCTTCTATATTTAGGGCAGTTACTTTCTTTGTTTTCTTAGTTGCTCTAGGTTTTCTTATTTTCCCCTCTATATTAAATGGGTTAGCATCCTTGCTTAATTTTTCATATACTACTGCCATTTTGAATACTTCTCTTAATAATGAAAAGATTTTATTCATATATGACTGTGAATAGTTGTATGGTCCTTTTGGGTCTACGAATTGTAATAACTCCTCATTTATCTGCTCTGCCGTAACATTTTGAATTGGTCGTCTTGCTAATTTCATTTGTAATATGAGTTCTGCCGTCATTCTCTTTCTCAACATAGAACCCTCTTTTAATTCACGACTTGCCTCTTGCTCTTTTAGGAATTTATCCATTATGTCTTCGACCGTAACTCTGTTCTTTTCTATATATGTATTCTTTCTTAATTCTTCTTGAACTTTGTATAACTTTTCTAAAACTTCCTTTTCTGTTTTAGCATATAGGGGCTTTTGTTTTCCTTTTGGGTCTGTATATCTTGCTCTAAATCGTTTTCTTATTGGGTCATAATTTACACTACCGTTCTCCGTTCTTTCTTCTTTTCATAATTATTATTACACTCCTTTGCACCACGAAAAGAACCTAACATTGTGATATTGTCAATTATCACTTGGCTTGTGTTCTTTTGGGTATTAGATTTTAACTGCTTGTGTAATTTACATATCAGAATTACATTCACAGTTTTTATGTAATAATATAAACTTACCTTTATCCCTAAATCTATTGCTTACAGTATTTGGAGATACGTTTTATCCTTTGTAACATATATTATAGAAGTCTTTATTTCGACTTTTAACTGTCGTAACCTTTGTTGGAATTTTACTAATAGTTTATTTTATGAATTATTACGTATTTCTTCAAAGTATCTATGTATATTATAGAAGTATCTATTATCTTTTATAATCTTAATTATCATATCTTGTTTAACATTATTTAATTCTCTATCTACTATATTTGATAGATATTCCTCAAATTCTTCAAGTATTTTCTTGAACTCTCTTATATTATCAAAGTTGATATTCACTTCTTCGCCGTCGCCATACCTAACTAGATTCTCACACTCTTTTATAATTGTATCGTATCTGTCTCCCCAGTATTGGTATATTAAGAACTCCAAATATGAATAATATTTAACTTTATCACAAGATATATATTCCACATACTCTAATAGAAAGTTTATTTTGGCTACCTCTGCCTTGTTTAGTGCAGTCTTACTTTCTATTTTAATTGAAATCTTATCTACTACTTCTTTTAAGATGTTATTATTAACATAGGTTACAAATATATATGGGTTTAAGTCATTAGATAGATTTTGAAATTTTACCTCGTCCATAAACTTATCGAACGAACCTAAAGTGTTGTTGCCCCATTCTTCAACGTCATAACTATTTAATATGTCGCTTTTTCCTCCAATTCGTCCTAATAAGTAATCTAGTGAAACGTCTAATGTATCTGCAACTTTTATTAAATTTGCAACTGTGAGACCTCGCCCCTCCTTAGAACTTTCTACATAAGTAAGTGTCTGTCGTTGAACTCCTATTGTATCAGCCAATTGTTCTACTGATATTCCTTTTGCTATTCTTGCTAATTTTAATCTGTCTGCTAGAGTTTTCGTATAATTATTGTTTTCTTTTTCCTCCATTTTAATACATCTCCTATCCGTATTGTTACTAATTTATAAATTTTAGTAACTTTTTTGTTATTTTCTCTTGACATCAGTTTTGTTGTCTGTTATATTATATATAGTAACATATTTGTTAAGGGCTTGTCAACCTTTAGCATAAATATTTTTTGAGAGGAGTGAGTTTATGGAAGAAAACAAAGACGAATTACTAAGATGTAGTATTTGTGGCGACATTCTTGAACCTAATGACTTTGGTAACAATGCCGAACCTGTCAACAATGGTATATGTTGTGATGTTTGTAATTTTGCTTATGTAATTCCTGCTAGAATTAAACTATCCAATAAGAAATAAGACTTGGTAATTACAAAATTATTTTTTGAAAGGAGTTTTTATTTATGGCTAGGTCTGTTACAGTAAATGAAATTGCAGAACTTCTACTAGAGATTTTACAGAGTACTAAAGATTCAGCTAATAGTGTTACTAATGAAAAACTTTTGACTGTTGAACAGATTTGTAATTTGACACGGCTTTAAGGAACGGCTTTATTCGTTCGGAACTTCGCAATGGCAACCTTGCTTATGAAAAGTATCGGCGAGGGAACAGGTCAAATTCGCATACCTGAGACAGATTATAAGAATTATAGAGCCAAGGCTCGTGAAAGGGGAAATTGTTATAATGGATATTAACATTAAAAATGAAGTGCCTACCGTGGAAAGTTCAGCACCTCATATCAACACAGAGGAAACAGATACAAGTTCTGTTTCTTCTACCGAATACAATTATACTAAAGAATCAGCTAATAGTCAAACTAATGAAGATGATACACTTATTATAGAGGGAGATTATCCTTGTTCGGAAGAACTCCAAGAATTGATAGATAGATGTAATATCATTCGTCTTAATGGAACATTACATACATATAAGAACGGAACTTTTGTACCTGACATAGATTTGATTTGTTCTAAGATATTTAAACTTTGTAATGATATGACACCTACCAAAGCTACTAGCTTTTTAAAAGGTGTTGAATTGGAACTTATGAATAATGATGTAGAGTTACAGGAAAGTCCCTCTAATTATATTGGTTTTAATAATTGTGTGTTGGATATACAGGATAGCAAAGATTATGAGTTCAGCCCAACTACTTTTATTTTAATTAACAAATTAAGTATAGATTATTACCCAATGAATAGTTTTGAATTTAATTCAGCTAATGTTGAAGTTGTAAATCGTTACTTTCGTAAAGTTAGTTGTGGTAACCCTGAACTAGAGAAATTTCTATACCTTATAATTCTAGTTTGCATTTTAAGAGATAACACTTTTAATACTGCATTTGTTTTAACAGGAAATAACCGTAATGAAGATGACGGTCGTAGTGAATTTATAAAGATAATTGATAGAATTAACGGCAATAGTGTGTCTCACGAGAATTTGAGACAACTTGCTAATTCTAAATCTTCATTAGAATTATATGGTAAAACTTGTAATATTTCCGAAGAAGTGGAACGTCCTAATATTTCTTGTATGGATAATATAAGAAAATTGATTTTGGGAAAAGAACTAAAGGCTAGTGATACATTTAAGTTTTCTCCATATACTACATTGTTAATAAATGTTAAAGAAATCTTAGACTTTGGAACTGCATTATTTGGCTTAAAAGGTTATTTTAAGATTATACCTTTTAATGCTAAACGTCCTATAAGTAAGAGTATAACAGATAATTTATTTACACCAGCTAACTTATTGTATATTGTTTTGAAAGGTATTACAATTTATAATCAGGTTTTAAGAACTGGTAACGGTAAATTGCCTGTTGTTGATGTTATAGAAACTGCAACAGCTGAATATTTTTACGATAATAATAGTGTTAAGCAGTATTTTAGAGATACTCCTATAAAAGGAATTGTATGTAAATCAACTTGTTATTTCGATTATTGTGAATACTGTGGAGATAACAACTTGAAACGAGTTAGCAGAGCCAATTTTGGTATTGAAGTTAGGAAATGTGGATATGAAAGGAAACGCCCGTCTTTTAAGGGAAAGCGAATACAATGTTATATGGAACAGGACTTCGACCTTGATAAATGCAGAGCAGATTATCTTGAACGTTGGAATAAGCAGAGTACTAATAAACTTGAAGATAAAGACATTATTTATGAAAATCTTGTTAATTTTATCAATGGCTATGAAGAAGATTATATAGAGGATATTGGAAATGGAACATTCGGGCTTGGAAATGGTGAAGAACTCGATTTTGACTTCGGTACCTAAAGACGGTTTTTATAAGAAGTGTAAAGCATTATCACAGGGAGACAATGAGTGCCTAAAAGACTTGCTATTTGAAAGGTTTATTGCTAGAGATAGTGGAGACGAACCGGAAGAAGATTTGAAATTTGTAGGTAATAGAGAAGTTGACATTGAAGTAGACGGAGATTTTATTTATGATTATACTTTTTGTGAGACTGATAGAGATTTTGAAATAGTGGCTAGACATAGAATTGATAAAATGCGTAGATGTTATGATAGGAAACACGATTACAAGATTAAAGTTTATTTGAAGTTCTGTAGATTAACTAAGAGGAAAGGTATTCCAATGCCTACATTTGACGATTTGGTATTATATTCTCTGCAACCTGAACGTTACCAAGACAAATTGAAGTTTTTTAAGGAATTGCTCGAGGCTTATCACGAAGAAATTACTAGAGCATTGAATAAAAGAGTTGACGACGAGTGGGTTGTTGAGTGGTAGCTTTCGTTATGGTTCCTATGGTAGATGTTGATATAGATTTATATATAGGGGTTGGGGTTCTCCAACTCCTTATATTGTAATTGTTCGTATTAGATATTGCATAAAATAAGGAAAATCTTGATATTTACTTATTCCTAAAAATCCTGAAAATAAAGCAAATTAAAGGGTTCGAGATATTCTGAAATTTATAGGTTCTTGGTATGGTTGCTATGGTAGGTGTTATTGGTTCTACTTTTGTTGTACCTTATTTCATACTTTAGTATCTGTTTGTATTATTGTTTTCTAATATACATATAGGTTATATGGTCTGGTCTTATTGTTTAGTGGTCGTGGCTTATATTGTTATTTCATTTACTGGTACTGGGATATGCTCCTTGTAGTAGTATCTTTATATTGGTTCACTATGTGTACTTGGATATTTTCCTTGTATGTATCTTGACTTGTCGCTCCTGCTTTTGCTCCTGCATATATCTTGGTATTTCACAATAGGTGCTGGAGGATATGTTCTTAATTCGCTACACATACAAGGACAGGTTCCCTGTACTTGTCTTGACTTGGAGAGATTTTAAGAGAATATCATTAGTTTTGCCCCCTCGTTATAATGATATTCTCTTAATCTTAACCCTTGTCTTATGTTTTATACTTGTAGTAAGTAATATTGGAGACTAGGGCAGGGAATATCCTATCCTACCTTAGCTTAACGGAGAGAGGTTGAACTCTCTCCTTATCTCTATATACGATTTATATTATTGTAGTATATTATTATATAGAATAGACAAGTGGCCGGGTGTGGTGGTACTTCATTACTTGTCGTTTTCTCCCTTAGGTGGCAGGAATTTTTGTGTCCTTCCATTCCTTAAACGTTGTCTATATCTAATACGAGCGAAAGGTGGTTATACACTCATATACGAATTTATTATATTTAATATATATATTATTTATATAAAAGAATAGTGAAAAAGTTGTCCTCGCCATTAAATTTCGTTTGAAAAAATTTAGAGCAATTAAACTTGAATATTGTAGTTCTCGCTATGGTACCTATGGTTGCTATGGAATTGTGGTATAATAAAAGTCCACTCTCCTTTAGTTAGTGAACTTCCATGTTATTTTATTTTCTTCGCTACTACTGCAAATCTACCGTTCTTTTGTGAATAATCACAAGTTGAAAGAGTTAGCAGTTGGTCGCCATATATTGCAGTTTTGCCTGTGTCATATAGACTAGCTTGTTTTACATTATTTACATAGTCGTTATAGTCTGAAATACTATCTGCATTTACAAAGTAGTAGTATCTAAAGACATTGGTTTCGTCTTGATAGTACACTCGAGAGTTAAAGGCTGATATTATTTCATACTCATTGTCTTCTTTTGTTGTTGTAAATCTTATTGTAGGGTGTTGCTTATAATAATCTTGATTCTTGTAATTGATTAAATCTTCAAACATTAGTCCTTTAGTATTCCTGTGTCCGTATATCAATAAGTTTTCACTTGGTTTATTGAAGTTATAATCTTTATCTAGGAATATTGAACCACCTTTGACTTGCTCCTTAGTGTAACTATGGTTGAGATAATATTCATTGTCTTGCCCCTGTAATACTGGATAACTGATGTTGGTTCCTGTTATTTCTAACCACCCTATAATATCACTATTGGTTTTCTTTAATTCTGCCACTTGTAACATTCTTTCATTCTGTACTGGTGTTATATCTTCCTGTGGTATATCTATTGTATCTATTACTTGTGATATTTCTTTTTGTTTCTCATTGTCTATATGCTCACTAGCCTTAATCTTTATGAATAGGATAATAGAACATATACATAGTAGTAGTAATAATATTAGTAGTGTTCTTTTGAATTTACTGTTAGTTCCTTTTGCTTTGTGTTTAGCCATTATTCATACTTCCTTTATATAATAAACTGGGTAGACACATATTGTTATATCTACCCTTATTGTTTAGAACTTCTTTAAAATTGCTATTCCTATAATTGATAATACACTTACTATTGAACTGATAACTGACATTGTATTGTCTGCTCCTGTTTTTGGTGTATCGTCTAGTTTACCACTTGTAGTAGGTTTAGTTGTTGGTTGTTTTGGTGTTTCAGTAGGTTCTGTTGTTGTACCACTACCATTATTTGTAGTTGTTGTTTCTTCTGCTACTACATAATTGCTAAAGTGGTCTGTTTCAAATGTTACATATCCATTATTGATAGTTGTATCATATTTAGTCTTTGTTCCGTTTTCTGCTATTCTATAAACAACTATCTTACTTGTATCATAACCGTTTGGAATAGGAATACTAATCTTAACTTTTCCGTTAGGTTGTATTGTAGTGTTATTGCTCTTTAGAGTAATATCATATAGTACAAACTTACTAACTTCATTATTTATTGCTTTCTCTACTATGCTATATGTATTTCCTGTTGTTAGCTTTTTAACCTCTAATTGAGTATTTTCAGGTACTACATTACTTGTTGTTTCTAGTTTGATATTAGTTGATGTATCTGTCTTTGTAATTGTAGATGTGCTTGTTTCTCGTCTTGCTATTAAATAACCGTCTTCTTCCATACCCTCATAAGAAATAGTATATCCATTAGGAATAGTTATATCTCTATATTTTTCATTTAGTGTTCCGTCTTTATTGACTGATACACTTTCTCTAAAGTGATATATCGCACCTTTTGAAACTTTAATTTTGCTTTCGTCAAAAGATATTTCTTCAGTTTCACTCAACATTTCTATAAAAGACTTGTATTCTGGTTTTACTATATTAAGGATATATTCGTTTATCTTATCCTCTGAAATATTACTTGGAATAGTTATGCTTGGAATAGTTATGTCATTCCCAACACCTCTTACATCATATAAAATGCCATTTCTAAAAATTGCTATATATGTTCCACTTTCGCCAGTCATTAAGTTTAATGGCATACCGTCTCCGGCTCCTGCATAAGCCTTTATAGTAATAGAACTATCATTTACCATGTTCATATAATATTTTCCTGCAACCTCAAACATATTTCCAAAGCTTGTATTTTTATTAAGTTCAACTTCATAATACCCTGCTGGAGTAATTTTAAGGTTCTTTACTATCTGTTCATCTGCTTTATTGTACTTATCAGAATTGTTATATACTAACTCTATCTTTTTATTATTATACTTATTACTGCTATCTGCTCGTAAATATATATAATATTCTCTAATTCCTTCTATTGAGTAAAAATGTATATCATTTATTGAAAAGCTAATATTTTCAAACTCTCCTTGTAGATTATATGTTGGATAACCCCATTCTTCCTTTTTATTATAGGTAATATTATTGCTATTAAGTGATTTTTCTACTTCCTTTACTATTGTAGCAGTAGCTTTTTCGTATTCTACTTCTTTTAAATCGAGTTGTATCTTGTTAGGAAGTATATTTGCCACTTCTTGTAGTGTTTCGTCTGTTATCTCAACTGCTTGTACTTTAGTTGCTCCAATTAGTATAGTTGCTAATAGCATTATTCCTATTACTACGATAAACTTTAATATTGTTTTGTGTTTCATACCGTTTTACACCTCCTTTCTTTTGTGTGGTCTTGTGATTTTGTTATTACAAATTTCGACAAGTTATACCTATACTATATCACTAATTATTTACAAAGTAAAGTGTCTTTTTATTTTATTAACAATTACTTTGTTTATAAACTAAAGTATAGCTTATATAATTGTTTACAGATTAGTATTGAGAGGGGCTTTTGTATATGGACGAAAATGTAAATATTTTGAAAGTTATAGGGGATAATATAAGAATTGCTAGAACTCAAAAGGGTTTTACTCAAAGTAAGTTAGCTGAATTGCTTAATACTTCTGACAAATTTATATCAATGACAGAACGAGGGGCTAGTCGGTTTGAGTTTAACTAACCTTGTAAATCTATGTAATATTTTAGATATAGAACCCAATGTATTATTTAATGGTATTATTAAGTATTCTAATGACGAGGATACTTATATAATTAACAATTTATCTACTCTTACTAAGGAAGATAAGGCTTTTCTTATTGAAGTAATAGATTATGTTATACATAAAGGTAGCAAATAGGCATAAGTTAAGGAATATCGGTTGTGATATTCCTTAATTGCTTATGTATCTTGTTTGTAAAATACCTCTGTCATTATCTTAACAGCTATTTTGAACCCTTTACTAAAGTAATCTTTACAGTCGATATCTTCCATTACTATTCTACTTTCTATTAAGATGTTTAGTTGTTCTTTTTGTTTATCAGTTAATGTCATTTCTAGTTCGTCTCTTAGTTGTGTATTCTTGTTTTTCTCCTTTTTATACTCTGTACTAGGTTCTTCTTCTTGTACTACTCTCCTGTAAATTTCCTCTATAATACTTTCATTTAGCATATTTGCTACTCCTTTCTAGGCTAGTCTTACTATACCACCCATAGCACCACCTATTTGTACTCCTCCAAACTCTGAACACTCATTGTCGCTTAGGTTTACAACATAAGATAGGGGTAACCCCTCTTGTAATTGTTCTTTGTCTTCTTTCCATTCTTCTTGTTCTTCTGTTACATACAATAGGGTTAGTATAGTTCCAAAGGTTGTACGGTTCAATATACAGTGATAAACTAATGTATTGTGCTTTTCCTCGAACTCTTTTACTGCATTTTCGTATTCCTCTTTATTACTTACCCAATATAGGATAGCAGGACAGGACTTATTGACATATTCAGAGTAGTATAATGTATTATCTTGTTTAAATTCTTTAGTAACTGTCTCCATTAACTGGAATTTATCTTGTAGTATCTTTAATCTCTTTAGTGCCTCTTTCTTTTGTAGTTGTTTTAGGTCTTTCTCCATATTGTCGCCCCCTTTCAATTATAGTTTGCTTTAATTATAAATCTAATAATTGGTAGATGTCTTGTGCTTACTGGATTAGAGACTATCTGTGTATAATAGGCACTTATACTTAATCTTACAAAAATAAATAATAAATTGGTGGGGTATTTATATATTAAATAAGCTAAAATAAGAGCAATTAAATTAAGGCTTTTAGATATTCCTTAACTTATTGCTCTTATTGACTGTTATTCAAAGATATTCTTAGTTTCTTCCTTTATCTCGTTACACATAACATATCCGAATATAAAGGCTTTTTCTGCGAACTCGTCATTTATAATGTCTGTTATATATTGTGAGCAGTCTATTAACTGCATTTGTCCTTTAGTGCAACTTGTTTCTAATGCTTGCTCTAGTTCAGCTCTTATCTTTCTCATTAAACGATAGTTTCTATCTCCACTTTGTATTTCTCTCATAAAGTTATCGTATAATTCCATTAGCATTGGGTATCTCTTGGCTCTTTCGTCTGATGTAAATTCAAATACATTGTAGAATTCCTCAACATAATCGTCAATATTCTTAACTTTCATAGCTTTTAGGTCTGCTATTACTTTGTTGAGGTTGATTTTGTGTGCCTCCGTTAGTGGAACTTCTAATTTCTCTAAGCACTCTTTGATATTATCCGTATTATTCATAGGTTACCTCCTTTGTTTAAATCTAAACTAATTCAGTCTTTAATACAAGTCGTTATACTATGTAGAGGTTATAATCGTATTGTTATAATCTATAAAAAGGAACCTAATTAAATGCCGTATCTAAGTTGGCTCTAGGACTGTTTAATAAGGTGGAACCTAATTTTGGAACCTGTTGCCTATAATATCATATAATACCGTATGATACTTTAGTCTTAAAATGCAAAAGTAATGACTGCCCTGTGAGACAGTCATATCAATACTTAGTGCTATTGAGTGATACTATATGATAGCATATAAAATGAGGTTCTAGGATACCCTAAAACCTCGATTTTTGGTTGGGCTGGCTAGATTCGAACTAGCGCATGCATGAGTCAAAGTCATGTGCCTTACCGCTTGGCTACAGCCCAATATATAATATAATGGGGTAGAGTGTGGGATTCGAACCCACGATCTCCAGTGCCACAAACTGGCGTGTTAACCAACTACACTAAATCTACCATTTGTTTGTAAACACATATATTATTTTATCCCATTTTTGTAATATTGTCAATCAATTTTTAAAAATTTATTCAATATAATTTATTTTTTGTGTATTTTTATTATTAATTTATCAGATTTATCTATATTCCAATTGTTTGTTTATTACTTATACTTACATTGATATAAATTTTTTTATTCAGCTCTAGCTTGCACTACTGTTCTGTCTTCATTATTATCATCTCCATAACATGTTGATAATGATATTACTTTTGCTCCATTCGTACCTTCTGACGCATAGTCAAAGTCGTTAGCTGCTGTTTGGAATATATTATATACTGTATATTTTACTCTTTGATGTCCATTATATAAGTCTGTAACATATATAACGTCATTATTTTTTAAGTTCTCAATATTTGAGAAATGTGTACCATTTCTATAATTATGTCCAAATACTACTGTATTTCCAACTTTGTTTAATCCTGGGCCGTAATTTATTCCTGGTGCAACTTCTGATGAGCCTGAATTAAATCTTTCTAATATTGGCATTTTTTCTGGTGATAGCTTTATTGATGGTATTTCTATATATCCAGCTAAAGCATAACCTTTATAGTTTTGTTTTTTTGGTTCTTGGCTTCCTGATGCCGGATCTTGTGTTGGCTCTGTTAAAGTGTTGACATCTATAAACGTTGAGTTGTTGTTTGTAGTATTACTGTTTGAATTTCCATTACCTGTATTATTTCCTATTCCTGGTACTGTTGTGTATCCTGGTCTTCTAACATTGTTCTCCGCTTCATTTATTGCTTTATTAGCTTCTCTCTGTTCTACATTTTTTCTATAAATGTCATATCCCCAAAGTCCTAATAATGCTACTATTATTATTGCAATTATTATTGATATTACAATTAATATTTTACTAAATTTTTTCTCAGACATAATTTTTTTAATCCTTTCTCCGATTCAATTTCTGCCTATATATTTTAATTTTATAAAGATTTAATTTACTCCTAATTTCTTTCCACCTAATATATGAAAATGTAGATGTTTTACTTCTTGTCCTGCATTTTCGCCATTGTTGGTTACTACTCTAAATCCCTCTTTATCAATTCCTTGTTCTTTTGCTATTTGTTTTATTACTTCTACAATATGTACTAAAAGTTCGTTATCCTCTAATTCCATTAGATTTTCCACATGTACTTTTGGCACAACTAAAATGTGAACAGGAGCTATTGGATTTATGTCATTAAATGCTATTAATGTATCATCCTCATATACTTTTGTTGATGGAATTTCATTATTAATTATTTTACAAAAAATACAATCCTCTTTCATTTTATTTTCTTCTCCTTTCGCTCACTAACGTTCTCTCATCGCTATCCGTATTTTTCTTCGAAAAACACGTTTAGCAATTCTTTTGGCTTTGCTTACTCATAGTCATCCATCATTTTCCTCAAAAATAATGTCTAACAATCCTTTATAATTTCTATGTTATTATACCATATTTTGTATAAAAGTGTAAACCTTTTTTTAAATTTAATTTAGGCACTTTTACATACAATATCATTATACTATTTTACTATATAATTTCACCTTCTGCATCTAGTCCATTTACGCCTATTATTTTGACCTCTTTTATTTGATTTTGTATATTTTTGTCAGTTTTTGCTTTTACTAAAATATAGTTTTGAGTATGTCCTTTAAAATATTCATTTTCTCTCTCTTCAAATAATACAGATACTTCTTTTCCTATATATGCTTCATTATAGTCAGTTTGATTTTTGTCTGATAGCTTTATTAGTTTTTTACTTCTTTGTTCTTTTATTTGCTCATCTATTTGCATTGGCATGTCAATCGCTTTTGTTCCATTTCTTTTAGAATACTTGAAAATATGCATTTTATAAAACTTTATTTCTTTTAGGAAATTGTAAGTTTTGTTAAATTCTTCTTCACTTTCTCCGTGGAAATCCCACTATTATATCTGTTGTAAGTATTACATCATTATATGCTTTTCTTAAGTCTTTTACTATGTCTCTAAATTCTTCTTTTGTATACCTTCTATTCATTCTCTTTAATGTTTCATCACAACCACTTTGTAAAGATAAATGAAAATGATGGCATATCTTGTCTAATTTTGTAAGTCTTTGTAAGAATTCTTCTGTTATTAGTTTTGGCTCTATTGAACCTAATCTGATTCTTTCTATCTCTTTAATTTTGTTTATTTGTTCTAATAGTTCTATTAGTCTAAAGCCTCCTGTCATTAAATCATCTTTTTCGTCAAATGGTGTATAGTTTTCGACATAATTATATTGTTTTCGGTATTGTTCGACTTTATTAGCTTTAAAATCTTTTCCATATGATGCTATATGTATTCCTGTTAATATTACTTCTTTTATTCCCTCTTTTGCAATTTCTTCTATCTCTTTTATTATGTTTTGCGGTTCTCTACTGCGTACTTTTCCACGTGCATACGGAATTATACAATATGAACAAAATCTGTCGCATCCATCTTGTACTTTTATTACAGCTCTTGTTTGTTCTGTGTATGTAACTGTTCCAAAGTCTTCAAATTCTGCTTTGTGCATTACATCTGTCACTATTGATTTTGTATTACTACTATATACGTTTTCTATATTATTATTTTTTTCATCATTATATATGCTTTTTTCATATTGTTTTATTCTATTCTCAATGTTATTTTCATTCATATAGTTTTCTACAATTTGTACTATATCATTTTTTTCATTAGTACCTAAAATCAAGTCTACTTCTGGTATTGCTGATATCTCTTCTTTTGCAACCTGAGCATAACAACCACATGCTATAACTATAACATGTGGATTTTTTTGTTTTATTCTCCTAAGCATTTGTCTAGATTTTCTTTGTGCCATATTAGTAACACTGCATGTGTTCACTATATGGATATCTATATTATTTTGAACATTTTCATTATAGTTTTCAATTTCGTATCCGCTACTCTTGAATCTTTGTTCCATCGCATTTGTTTCATATTGATTTGTTTTACATCCTAATGTTATAAATGATACTCTTTTTGGTTCTTTCATATTGTTTTCACTCTTTCAAATTAAGTTCTAACTTTCTTTCAAATATATTTAAACTTATATGAATGTTTTATAAATCCGTTATTTTCATAAAATTTGCGTGCTTTTGTATTATCCATATAATTTGTCAATACTACTACTTCACATTCCTTATTATTCTAATTAATCTACTTATTGTTCGTATAAGTTGTGGTTGGGGTACTGTGATTCGAACACAGGAAATGTCGGAGTCAGAGTCCGATGCCTTACCGCTTGGCGATACCCCAGTATATGTATATCCAAAAGTAGCCAGATAATGACTACCTTTGGATTAATTTATTAAGCAATCTTTACTTTTATTAATTAATGAGCCATCAGCAAATCTTTTGTTGATATTTGCTTTTATGCTCTATTTAATTATTGTCTAAAAGCTTTTTTTCCTAAGTATTTAGCTTCTGTGCCTAATTGATTTTCAATATTTAATAGTCTGTTGTATTTAGCAACTCTGTCAGTTCTACATGGTGCACCTGTTTTGATTTGTCCTGCATTTGTTGCAACTGCAACATCAGCTAATGTTGTGTCTTCAGTTTCACCACTTCTATGTGATACTACTGCTGTATATCCATTTCTCTTTGCAAGCTCTATTGCATCTAATGTTTCTGTTAATGTTCCAATTTGGTTTAATTTTATTAATATGCTGTTTGCTGTTTTATTGTCTAATCCTTTTTGTAATCTTTTGATATTTGTTACAAATAAGTCGTCTCCAACTAATTGAACATGGTCTCCTAATCTATCAGTAAGTTTTTTCCAATTCTCCCAATCTTCTTCTGCTAAACCATCTTCTATTGATATTAATGGATATTTTTCTGTTAAAGATGCTAACCAGTCAATCATCTCGTCAACTGTTTTTAGTTCTTTAGTTTTCCAGAAATAATATTTTCCTTCTTCTCCAATTTTTTTAGCTTCATCATACATTTCTGTTGATGCTATATCTGTAGCTAGAGCTATTTCTTCTCCTGGTTTATATCCAGCTTTCTTTATAGCTTCTACTAATAATTCTAGTGCTTCTTCGTCATTTTCTAGGTTTGGTGCAAATCCGCCTTCATCTCCTACACCAGCGCCTAATCCTTTTTCTTTTAATATTCCTTTTAATGTATGATATACTTCAGCACACCAACGTAGAGCTTCTGTAAAGTTTGGTGCTCCAACTGGCATAATCATAAATTCTTGTGAACTTACTGTGTTTTCAGCATGTTTTCCACCATTTAATACGTTCATCATTGGAACTGGTAATGTTTTAGCATTTGTTCCACCAATATAGTTGTATAATTCCATTCCTAAAGAAGCTGCTGCTGCTTTTGCTACTGCTAGTGATACACCTAATGTAGCATTTGCTCCTAATTTTCCTTTATTTTCTGTTCCATCAATATCTATTAACGCTTTATCAATTTGTACTTGGTCATAAACGTTCATTCCTGTTAATTTTGGAGCTACTATATCATTTACATTTGAAACTGCTTTAAGTACTCCTTTTCCCATATATCTTGATTTGTCACCATCTCTTAGCTCAACAGCTTCAAAGCTTCCTGTTGATGCACCTGATGGAACCATTGATACTCCACTAAATCCACCTTCAGTAATAACTTCAACTTGTACTGTTGGGTTTCCTCTAGAATCCATAACCTCTAATGCTCTTACTTCTTCAATTTCTAAATAATCTTTCATAATTATTAAGTCCTTTCTTTTATATTTTAGCATTCTAAAATATAATATTTTATTTTATATTTACTTTGCAGTAAATGTAAAAACTATTTTATTAAATTTTCAAAAACGGATTTCTAACAATATTTTCTTCTTTATTTTCCGTTTTAGTATTTGTTTCTTTTTCCTCTTCAAGTCTTAATTTTTGACTATGTACAACTGGCTTAATTTTACTTTCTTCTTTATACCCTTCAATTAGCAGTCTGTTTGTTAAATTCAAACTTTCTAGTGGGATACCTAAATATTTATATGTCCATATTATTCGTCTTTGCTCATCACTATATTTTGAATTTATTAAATCATTATAATGATATTCTATTGTAAATGTTGTATTATCCATTACTATTGTTATATTAGTCCATTTATCATTTTTTTCGTTTTTTAATTGTTTTATAAGTTCATATAATTTTCGTAGATTTTTATTATATATTTCTTCAGCAATTCCAAACTTTTTTGGAATTTCATAACAATTAACAGGATTTGCTTTTATCAATCTTTTTGGAAAATAGTAAAAATACATTTCGCCATTTTTATTTTCTAAAATAGACGCATATAAGCAAATACTTTTCCAAGTATCTGGTACTAATTTTATTAACAGATTTTGTATATCTTCATATAATGTTGGATTTTTATCTTTCATAATTTATGGTATCCTTTCTCAGGCACAAATTATTTATGTACACCGATACGTTTGGTAAATAATATTACCAAATATATCAGTATTAAATTTATTATTCTCGTACAATTAAACTTTCACCAGTCATTTCATCTGGTTTTTCTAACCCCATTAGTTCTAATAGAGTTGGTGCTAAATCTGCAAGTCTTCCATTTTTTAGGTTAGCATTTTCTTCACCAACTAGTACTAATGGAACTGGATTCGTTGTATGTGATGTTAGTGGTTCTCCAGTTTTATAATCTATCTCTTGTTCACAATTTCCATGGTCTGCTGTAAGTAATAATTTTCCACTATGTTTTGATAAAGCATCCACTATCTTTCCAACACATTCATCAATAGCTTCAACTGCTTTAATCGCTGCTTCTAAGTTTCCTGTATGTCCTACCATATCAGGGTTTGCAAAATTCAAGATAATTGCATCATATTTTTCACTGTTTATAGCATTTATTACTTTTTCAGTTACTTCATATGCACTCATTTCTGGTTTTAAATCATATGTTTCAACTTTTGGAGATGGTACTAATATTCTGTCTTCCCCTTTATATGGCTCTTCTCTTCCACCATTGAAGAAAAATGTAACATGTGCATATTTCTCAGTTTCAGCAATTCTTAATTGATTTAGATTCTTGTCACTTACATATTCTCCAAATGTGTTTTTTAGAGTTTGTGGCTTAAATGCAATTTTTACATTTGGTATAGTTTCATCATACTTTGTCATACACACAAAGTTCAATTTCATTTTTTTAGTTTCGAATTCTTTAAAATCTGGGTCTACTAAAGTTCTTGTAATTTGTCTTGCTCTATCAGGTCTAAAGTTAAAGAATATTACTGAATCTCCGTCTTCTATTGTAGCAATTGGTTTGTCACCATTTGTTATAATTGTAGGTACAACAAATTCATCAAAAACTTCTTTTTGATAAGAGCTTTCAATTGCTTGAACAGCACTTGTAAAAGTTTCTCCAACACCATTTACAATAGCGTCATATGCTTTTTGTACTCTTTCCCATCTTTTATCTCTATCCATTGCATAAAATCTTCCAGAAATAGTGGCTATTTTTCCAACACCTTTTTCTTTCATTTTTTCTTCAAGTTTTTGGATATATCCTTCTCCTGAAGCTGGCAATGTATCTCTTCCATCCATAAAACAATGTACATATACATTTTCTAAGCCTTTTCTTTTGGCAAGTTCTAATAATCCATATAAATGTCTTTCATGACTGTGAACTCCACCATCTGATAATAATCCTAAAATATGTAATTTTTTATTGTTTGCTTTGCAATTTTCTACTGCTTCAACAAATTCTGGGATACTAAAGAAATCTCCATCTTCAATTGACTTCGTAATTCTAGTTAGCTCTTGATAAACAATTCTTCCAGCTCCTATATTTGTGTGTCCTACTTCTGAGTTTCCCATTTGTCCTTCTGGTAAACCTACTGCTTCGCCACTTGCATACACTTCTGCTGTTGGACATGTCATCATTAGTTTATCGATATTAGGTTTATTTGCCTTTGCTACTGCATTTCCTTCTTCAATAGGATTCTTGCCAAATCCATCTAATATCATTAGCATTGTAACTTTCTTTCCCATTTTCTTTCCCCTTTCGCTCGCTTTGCTAACTCACTATCATACATCATTTGTCGAAATTTACTATTTTAGAAAATTCGTCTACTTTCAAACTTGCACCACCTACTAAGCCACCGTCTATATCAGACATAGTAAATAATTCCTTTGCATTTGCGCTCTTTACACTTCCACCATATAGTATTGTGATATCATCGCTTTGGAATTTTTCTTTTATCTTTTCTCTTATGGTCTTACACATATTATTTGCGTCTTCAGATGTTGCTGTTCTTCCAGTTCCTATCGCCCAGATTGGCTCATATGCAATTATTACATTTTGTAAATCTTCTGCTGTTAGTCCTTCCAATGATTTTAAAATTTGCATTGTAACAACTTCTTCAGCTCTTCCACTTTCACGTTCTTCTAATGTTTCTCCAACACATACTATTGGTTTTAATTCATGTTTTAGTGCTGCTTTTAACTTCTTATTAACTGTTTCATCAGTTTCATTGAAATATTGTCTTCTTTCAGAGTGTCCTATTATTACATATTCAACATTTATACATTTTAACATTTCAGGTGCTACTTCTCCAGTATATGCTCCATTTTCTTCCCAGTGCATATTTTGTGCTCCTATATGTATATTTGTTTCTTGAACTGTTAGTAATGAATAGAATAAATCTGTATATGGTACACATAATATCGTTTCATTACTTGTATTCTTTACGCTTGGTGCTAATGCATTTATAAAATCTATTGCTTCATTTGGAAGCATATTCATTTTCCAGTTTCCCGCTATTACTTTTCTTCTCATATTGCCTCCTTGCTAATTTTTCTCGGCTATGCACTCAATTCCTGGAAGCTTCTTTCCTTCAACAAATTCTAATGATGCTCCTCCACCTGTCGAAATATGTGTCATCTTGTCAGCTAGTCCGGATTTGGTTACTGCTGCTGCTGAATCTCCGCCTCCAATTATTGTTGTACAATTTGGTAATTCAGCTAGACATTTTGCAATTGAATTTGTTCCATTAGCAAATTGTTCAAATTCTGATAAGCCTAGTGGGCCATTCCAAAATATTGTTTTTGCTCCTTGTAATTCGTTTATATACATTTTTATTGTTTCTGGACCAATATCAAATCCTTCCCATCCTTCTGGTATTTCATTATATTTTACTATTTTACTTTCTGTATCTGGTTTGAATTCTTTTCCTATTTTGTTGTCAATCGGGATTAGCATTTGTATACCTTTATCTTTTGCTTTTTGCATAATTTCTCTTGCCATGTCTAGTTTGTCCAACTCACATATTGAGTCACCAACTTCATATCCCATTGCTTTGTAGAATGTATATGCCATTGCTCCACCTATTAGTAATTTGTCTGCTTTTTCTAGTAAACTTTCTATTACGCCTATTTTATCTGAAACCTTTTTTCCTCCTAATATTGCGTAAAATGGTTTTACTGGGTTATCTAATGCATCTCCTAATGCTTTAAGTTCTTTTTCGATTAAGAAACCGCATGCTGATGGTAGGTATTTTGCCATTCCTTCTGTTGAAGCATGTGCTCTATGGCATGTTCCAAATGCATCATTTACATATATTTCAGCAAGAGATGCTAATTCTTTGCTAAATTCTTCATCGTTTTTTTCTTCTCTTATATCAAATCTAACATTTTCAAGTAGAACTATATCGCCTATGTTCATATTACTTGTTAAAGCTCTTGCATCTTGTCCAATTATATCTTTAGCAAGTTTTACTTCTTTTCCTAATTGTGCTGAAAGTTCTTTTGCAACAGGAGCTAATGAGAATTCTTTCTTTACTTCTCCTTTTGGTCTTCCTAAATGTGAACATAATATAAGTTTAGCATTATGTTCTAACAAATATTTTATTGTTGGTAATACTGCTATTATTCTTGTTTTATCTGTAATTTCAAGTTTTTCATCAAGTGGAACATTGAAATCACATCTTAAAAATACTTTTTTATTATCTACATTTATATCTCTAATTGTTACTTTGTTCATCCTTTAAATTCCTTTCTCTAATTACTTGGAAAAGAATTTTGCTTTTGGCTAGGCGAACGAGGAAGAAATACCAGAAGCGTGCTTTTTGCACGTTGAGGATTTTCTTCCAAAGTTCAACAACGCCAAAACTAAATTATTTTCCAAGTTCTGCAAAATACTTGATAGTTCTAACCATCTGACTAGTATAAGAATTTTCATTATCATACCATGATACAACTTGTACTTGATATTCTCCATTTCCTAAGTCATGTACTAAAGTTTGTGTTGCATCAAATAATGAACCATAAGTTGAACCTATTACGTCTGATGATACTATTTCTTCATCTGTGTATCCAAATGAATCATTTGCAGCTTCTTTCATTGCTGCATTTACGCCCTCGACTGTAATGTTTTCTCCTTTTACAACTGCTGTTAATATTGTTGTTGAACCTGTTGCAACTGGTATTCTTTGTGCTGCTCCTATTAATTTTCCATTTAATTCTGGAATAACTAATCCTATAGCTTTTGCAGCTCCTGATGATGATGGTACTATATTAACTGCTGCTGCTCTTGAACGTCTTAAGTTTCCTTTTCTTTGTGGTCCATCAAGAAGCATTTGGTCTCCTGTGTAAGCATGTACTGTGCACATAATTCCTGATTGAATTGGTGCATATTTGTTTAATACATTAGCCATTGGTGCTAAACAGTTTGTTGTACAAGATGCTGCTGATATTATTGTATCTTCTGGTTTTAATATGTTCTCATTTACACTGTAAACTACTGTTGGTAAGTCATTTCCTGCTGGTGCTGATATAACAACTTTTTTTGCTCCTGCGTCAATATGTGCTTGTGATTTTTCCTTTGATGTATAGAATCCTGTACATTCAAGTACAACATCAACGTCTAATTCTCCCCAAGGTAGGTTATGTGCGTCTGCTTCTGCATATATTTTTATTGTCTTTCCATCAACTGTAATGCTATCTTCTCCTGCTGTTACAGTACTTCCTTTAGCATATGGTCCTTGTGCAGAATCATATTTTAATAAATATGCTAACATTTTTGGGCTTGTTAAGTCGTTTATAGCAACAACTTCATATCCTTCCTGTCCAAACATTTGTCTAAATGCAAGACGTCCTATTCTTCCAAATCCATTAATGGCAACTTTAACTGACATATTAAAATCCTCCTATACTTAAAAATTATTAATTCAATTTAATTTTTTAGTGTTTTTGTTTTATGTTAACTGATTGTGTGTTCTTTTGTTTTCCACGCAATCAACGTTATTGTACACCTCTTTACTCATTTTTTCAAGTAATATATTGTGATTATTGACATTTTTTTTAATTATACTCATTTTTATCAATAATATTTTATGCAATAATTGATTTTTGTCGTTTTAATAGTATCTTCAATCGAGTAGAAGATACTACTTAATATATTATCCTATCTTGCTCCATCAAAAAAACGCCAACTTAAATGTTGCCGTTTTCTTTTAAATAGCTATTTAAACAATTTTTTATATATTATAAAGAAACTGTAATGTCTGGCTCTTCATCATAAGATTGTGCTTTTCTTAGGAAAACTTCTCCGTGCTCAACAACAATCTCTTGATTCCAGAAGTCATGAACTTCTTGGAATACCTTTTTTTGATAAGGAGTTAATTCTAATGTAATTGGTTGTAACCAGAAATTTTTAAAGCTATTCCAGAATCCTGTTTTTACAGGTACTTGTGCATATGCACTTGGTTGTTTACTTGATGGTTCGTTGTATTGGTTGAATTGATTATTCTCTTCCATAATATTCCTCCTTTGTTACTAGCTTACTTCGTATGCATTAAATATACTACATATAATAATTTTTAGCAAGCTATTTTGTATTACTTTTGTTTTACATTTTTGTAAAATAGATGAAATATTTCTTACACATTCGACAAGTCAAATTTAGGAACATATTCTTCTTCATGTTCTCCTAAGTCCTGCATATAGCCATTTTTTAGTCCTAATTCATCTATATAATTTTCAACAATTTTATACTCTTTTTTTGTTATCTTTCTATTTAATAGTTTATCATTTTTTGCTTTATATGTAGGAAAATATTGTGCCATTATACTAACATAAACATCATCTTTCATATTTTCCTTTATCCACTTTAAAATATTTTTTGTATTTTGAATATGATTTGGAAGTATTAGGTGTCTGATTATTACACCTTTTGTTATTATTCCATTTTTATCTAATTGTATACCTCCTACTTGCTTATACATTTCAATAATTGCTTTTGTTGCTACTTCAAAATAATTTGGTGCATTCGAATATTTTTCAGAGAGTATATTTGAGCAATACTTTAAATCTGGTAAATATATATCTATAAGGTCTTCTAGCATTTTAATAGTTTCAACATTTTCGTAACTGTTTGTATTATATACTATTGGGATTGTTAAACCATTTTTCTTTGCTATTTTTATCGCGTCAATTATTTGATAAACATACATGGTTGGAGTTACTAAGTTTATGTTATTTACTCCTTTTTCTTGTTGTTCTAAAAAAATATCTGCAAGCCTTTTTGTTGTTATTTCTTTTCCAAAACCTTCTTGGCTAATATCATAATTTTGACAATATGTACATTGTAAATTACAATTACTAAAAAATACTGTTCCAGAGCCATTTCCTTCACTTATACACGGTTCTTCATAATTGTGTGTTGACACAAGAGCTACTTTTACCTTATCAGTTCCTTTGCAAAACCCTATTTTGCCTTTGGCTCTATTTATATTACAGTTTCTAACACATAAATTGCAGTTATCTAGCATTATTTTTCCCTTTCACTTCGTTCATTTTCTCTTATCAAAAAAAATTTAACAATTATATATATTAGTATAACTTTACTATAGCATGTATTACGTCTTCTGTTTCATTTCTTATTACAATAGTATATACATTATTTTCGACATATAATAACGATTTTATTTTTTCTCCATATTTTATTTCTTTTTTATATACTATTTCTAAATTATTAAGTTCCCCTGCTTTGTATATCTCTTCTGGTAATAATTCATATGCAAAATCTATATAATTTAAGTTATGAACATGCATGTTTCCATCTAAATCAAATCTTCTAATTTTGTATTCATCTACATATGTAACTTCACTTTTGGGAACTGCTAGTTTTTCTATCTCCTCTGGTTTAAAAACTGCTTCTTCTCGGAATTTGTGATATATCTCTTCTAAATTTTCTGGCATTTTTGTAATTCTTCCTGTTTTTGTGTTTACTAAACACCATATAGATGTCGCTATTGCAATGAGTTCATCGTTTTCATCAAATATTTTAAAGTCTCTAAGTGCAACCAATTTTTCAACTGGTCTTCCCCAAGTTTTCACTTTTACTTTTTGTAATGCTTTTGGTCTTTTCATAACTTGCAATTTCCATGATAAAATAAACCACGTTAAGTTTTGTTTGACAATATCTACTATTGAAAATTTACAATATGCTGAATGTTCTCCCGCAGTATTTTCTAATAGTGATATAATACTTTTATTTGTAACTTCTCCATTTGCTGATGTTTGTGAAAATCTTGTTATATATTCTTCTTCAAATATTCCGTCTTCGAATTTCATTTTAAATTCCTTTCTTGCTTTACTCTTTTGGCATTGGTTATGAAAAATTTATACACTTCTTCTCGATTATTTTTCTCTCATAAATTTTTCTAATAATTGTTCTCTACATTTTTCTTCTAGTGTATCATCAAGTGCTTCAAGAGTAACATTAGTCCCTTCTTTTCTGCTCAAGCAATATTGTATAATATAGTCTGCGACTTTCGGATTCTTCGATAATAATGGTCCATGTAAATATGTTGCAATAACATTTTTTTGAAAATATCCTTCTTCGCTATCTTCAAATTTATTTCCATTTCCATACGCAGTTTTTCCAAATGGTGTTGATACATTAAATGTTTGTCCACCATGATTTTCAAAACCTATTACTTTAGTTTTTTCTCCATCTAGTTCTACTTCTGTTATAATGTTCCCTATGCATCTTTTTTTTCTATCGCTGGCAGCTTCAGTATAATAGTCAAATATCTCAAGTCCTGGAATTATGTTCCCTTCAACTCCTTTGTAATATTTGCCAAATAATTGATACGCTCCGCAAATAAGTAGGAAAAATGTTCCATTTTCTACTGCTTGTTTTATATTTTCACTATATTTTACTAAATCTTCTGATAATATGCTTTGCTCGTTGTCAGCTCCACCACCTGCAAATACTATGTCATATTCTTTAAAGTTTGGTGCTTCATAGCCTATTGAGTACTTGTCTACAATTAGTTTAATTCCACGTTTTTCACATCTATATTTTAATACTTGAATATTTCCGTAATCTCCATATAATTCAAGCATGTCTGGATATAAATATAATAATTTTAATTCTTTCATAAAAACCTTTCTCTAACTTCGTTCGCTCATCGCTATTTATGTTTTTTCCTGCTTATTATATTCTAATTTCTTTTATTTTACAAGATTTTATTATGAATTTTTATATTGATAAATATTTATGAAAACAAATGTCATTTTTGACTTTATTTTCATATTATATATTAAATAAGGCAAATTGCCTAGAAAGGATATTTTAATAATGGAATTAGATGAAAAAAAATTAGAGCCTATGTGTCCAATAATTGATATTGATGGTCATATAGCTAATGGTAAACAATATGATTTAGATATTACTTTGGCTAATGATAATAGAGATGTTATCTATGGTGTCGTTAGAGATTGCTTTAAGGAACCTGTAAAAGATGCTGTTGTTAAATTAGTTGAAGTTGATTTTAAGCATGGAAAGAAAGAACTTAAACCTGTAACTCATACATTTACTGATGATGAGGGAGAATTTGTTTTTGGTCCTCTTTGTCCTGGAAAGAAATATTCTGTTCAAATTTGGGCTAATTCTGTAAATCATTTTAAGATTTGTGCAAAGTGTCATCGTGAAGGTAAGTGCTTAAAGGGTATTAAATTAGATTGTGACTGCGATTATGACTCAAAACCTTGTGAAGATAAAATTAACGAATGTGAAGAAAATTGTGAACAATAAAATTTAGGTAGCTAGTTTGTGCTAGCTACCTAGTTCACTTCACTATATATTCTTAAATTAATTTAACTGTTTTGAATATTGGTATTTATTCAATTCCAAGATATTCATACTTAACATAATCTTCGCCCATTCCTGCTGTGAAAGCATCTAATTTAACAGTATAGATATCTGTTCCCCTGTCCCATTCTCCTGGAACACGTTCAGGTCTCTTAATCTTATCCCAATAAATGGTCATGTCTCCGTTATCAGCCAACTTACTTATATTACTAATATGAATTATGTATCCATCAGTTATGCCATTTATCCATGTCCAACGGTCTCTCAGTTGTCCCATATAAACTTCTTCTGTTTTTCCAATCCAATTTCCATTTTCATCACATTCTGGCTCTGTATCAAATGATTCCCACATACAAGATTTATAGTAGTCTGTAAATGAACCAGAGGATACATATACCTTCCCATAGCTAGGTTTCACAATAGGGTAATACACTTTCCAATGAAATAATTTGGTTCTGCTTTTCTTAGAAATAGAATTTTTATTTCCCGCTGTATCAAATACTGCAACACTACAATCCTTATTATCCGCCATCTCGTTCCCACTCCAACTATATGTTACTGTTTTTTCTGCTGAAAGTTTACTATCAGCTTTTATTCCATCTATATAAAACTCATATTTCGCTACTCCACTATGATTGTCACTTGCTGTTACTGTTAATGTAAATGAAGTCTCTGATACTGGGGTTGAAACTAATGTTACTGTTGGTGCTTCATTGTCAAAGTTAAATCCATTACTTACACATATATTTGTTTTTTGATTACTTTCTGTTCCAATAATCAGTAATACCCATAAATAATATGTTCCTGTCATTGTGTCATCTCCACCAGTGACTACTCCATCACTCGAGCAGTTCTGTGTAAATGCTGATATTGCTGGCTCATTTACATTGTCATCTTTTACCCATAAATACTTCATTGCTGTTATTGTTTCGCCTGTTTCTTTTACTTCTACTTTCGTTGTATGTGTCTTTTTCCATTCTGTGTTTCCATTTGGTGTGAATTCTACTGATGGTACTATTCCTGTTACTTCTGCTGTTGCACTTGCCATTAAGTCTGCATATGCCTTTACTGTATATTTTCCATTTTTATTTACTTCAAAGTCCAATACTGTTTCTGTTTGTGGTGTTTCATATGTCTTTGTTTCTTTTTCAATTCTTTTTCCATCTAGCCATAATTCTATTCTTGTTATTCCTTTTGTTGTTTCTGTGGCTTTTGCTTTAAATGTTGCTTTTTTTTCATTGTCTATTAATGTTGGACCACTTATTATCTCTACTGTTGGGAATATTAATTTATCTGCCTTACCTAGTGTACGTCCTATCTTTGGTACGCTTCTATCTAGTTCAAATGCCCACTCTCCTACTATTGCGACGTCTCCTTTTATTTCTGTTCCTGGGATTTCATTTTTTATCAATTCGTCTAAAAAGTCGTCTTGGTTGTAATCTGGATTTATATTTTTTTCATATTGTCCATCTGCTAATAACACAGTTTCTAGTACTTCTCTTGCTTTTGCTTCATTGTGTTTTTCACCAGCATTTACTGCTCTATTAAATATTCCTTTGTCGTTAAATACTGAGTTTAGTCCAACAGCGGCAAGTATTAGTAACACGATTAGGGTCACAACCAGTGCCGCTAACGTTATTCCCGATGAATTTTCTGTTTTATTCTTCATTAAAATTATTATTAAACTCTTTATTTTTTCTCAAATTAAGTCTCTTATCTATATGTTCATTCTTTTTATTTCTTTTCTTGTTGGTTGCAAAGCTGTATAATTTGCAATAACATATTTCTTAGTATTTGTTGTATATAAAGCTTTCACCGCTTCTTCTAGTGACAAATAACTTTCAATCTTTTCTGTTGGATACCAAGTAGTCTTTATTCTAATAGCTATATCATAAGCTCTTTTTCCAGCAGTAACTATTCTAGTAACATTTTTTATGTCAAAATTTATATCCCATATCCATGATACATCAACACCATCTGCTAAGTTATCATTTAGTACAAAGAGCAATTCTTTTTCATCACTGTCCTCATTTAACATTCTAAGACTAACATTTGCCCCTGTTGGGTTCTTAGCCAGGTTTATTAATGTTTCTGAGCCATTTACTATAACTTTTTCGCATCTTCCATTATCAAGTCTAAAGTTTTTTAAGGTTTCTTTTGCATCTAGTTCATATATTTTTGCAACTGTTATTACTGCTGTAAAATTGTAAATTGTATAAATATTATTTGATAGTGTTTCATATTCGACATTATCTACCATAAATTTACCATTTTTTACATCAATGGAAGTTGCTTTAGTAGAAATTTCATTTCTTCCGAAATTACATGTTGGGCAGTGAAATTTACCTATGTGTGAATATTGGTAATAATCATATTCAAGTCTTGTTTTATCAAACGGGCAGAACTTTCCCTCTCCCGCTTCTTTCTCTTCTTTTGTTGCATGTTCATACTTTTCAACACTAAAGTAATATACATTTTCATTATCTTCATTTGCCTTACCAAGTCTTGATACATTAGGGTCATCACTATTTAATATTAAGTTCCCATTATATGTTTTTAAAAATTCATTTATTTTTAGTATTAAAGTTTCAACTTCGCCATTTCTGTCAAGTTGGTCTCTGAAAAAATCAAGTATTACTAAAGTATCCAATCTCATTTTAGTAAATATTTTTGGAACATAGTTTTCATCAACTTCAAGCGTTATAAAGTCAGCATTAACCTTACCATTTATTTTACAGTTTTTTAGAATTGCTGTAATTATACCTGTTTCCATATTATTCCCGTCACTATTTGATATAACTTTTTTTCCATTATTTTCAAGCATGCTTTTTATGCAATTATTTGTTGAAGTTTTACCATTTGTAGCTGTTACAGCTATAACAGGACAATCTATTTTTAAATATTTTAATATGTCTGGATTTAATTTCTTAGCAATTTTTCCTGGTAAATTTCCCCCTTTTCTCCCAAAACATTTTAAAATAAAAATGACAAATTTTATAAATATTATAATTAATATATTCATAATAACCTTTCTTAATTAATAAATTTATTTTTTTCTTTTCACATCATACACACTATCTATTTTTCCAAGTAATCTTTGTACTTTATTTAACTGATTAACACTTTTTACTTCAATAGTCATTTCAATTACTGCTATTTTTTCCTTATTAGCTTTTGCTGAAAGTGCTAAAAGCTTTGCTTCTGAATTTGATACAACACTTATTACTTCTGTTAAAAGCCCCTCTCTGTCATTAGCAAATACTGTAATTTCAACACTATATTCACTTTCTTTTTTATTATCCCATTTTACATCGATTATTCTGCCTTCGTCTTTAATCAAATCCTTCACATTTACACAATCTTTTCTGTGTACTGTTACTCCTCTTCCTCTAGTAATGTAACCAATTATTTCGTCTCCTGGAACTGGAGAACAACATTTTGAAAGCTTAACCAAACAATTGTCAATTCCTTCTACTATTATTCCTGTTTTTGATGCTCGTGGTTTTCTTGCAGTTTGAAGTTCTTCTATTTTTTCTTCAACATTTATTTCTTCTTTGTTAAACTTCCTATACTCTTCTAATGTTCTTGCAATAATCTTTCCGTGGTCCTATTGAGCCAAATCCAACAGCTGAATACAAATCATCTAGATTTCTATATCTGTATTTTTCTAGTACTGCATTGTAGTATTTTTCGACAAATAATTCTTCAACAGGCATTCCAATTCTTTTTATTTCTTTTTCAATTAATGTTCTTCCTTTTTCAATATTTTCCTGTCTTTCATTCTTTTTAAACCATTGTTGAATTTTTGTTTTGGCTTGCGTACTTCTTACAAATTTTAACCAGTCTCTACTTGGTCCCTTACTATTTTCACTTGTAACAATTTCTACTATATCACCATTTTTTAACTTTGTAATGATTGGCATCATTCTACTATTAATTTTTGCTCCTACCATTTTGTTTCCAATTTCTGCATGTATCATGTATGCAAAGTCTATTGGTGTACTACCTTTTGGCAATGTCTTTATCTCACCTTTTGGAGTAAATACATACACTTCGTCTTCAAATAATTCTGTTTTTAAAGTAGATAAAAACTCTTCAGGGTCTTGCATATCCTTTTGCCACTCTAAGCTTTCACGAAGCCATGTCAATTTGTCTTCTGTTACTGCTACGTTTTCCTTTTTTCCGTGTAAAAAAGCTTTGTTCTTTGTATGCCCAGTGAGCAGCAATACCATATTCTGCTATTCTGTGCATATTATAAGTTCTTATTTGTACTTCAAATGGTGTACCTTTTTTTCCTATCAATGTTGTATGTAATGATTGATACATATTAGGTTTTGGCACTGCTATATAGTCCTTAAATCTACCTGGCATTGGTGTATATAAGTCATGGACAACTCCTAGGGCAGCATAACAGTCTTTTACAGAGTTTACTAATATACGTAAAGCAAATAAATCATAAATTTGGTCTAACGTTTTATTGTCCCTTTGCATTTTTTTATAAATTGAATACAAATGCTTTGCACGTCCTGTAATTTCAACAACTATATGTTGTTTTTTTAGTTGAACGCGTATTTCTTCCATTATTTCTTCAATAAATTTTAAACGTTCATCTCTTTTTCTATCAATTCCTTCAACTATTTCTCTATAATCTTCAGGATATAAATATTTAAATGCTAAGTCTTCTAGTTCCCATTTTAATGAGTATACACCAAGTCTATTTGCTAATGGAGTATATAATTCTAGTGTTTCTTTTGCATTTGCTATTTGCCTATCTCTTTTTAAGAATTTTAAAGTTCTCATATTATGTAATCTATCAGCTAATTTAATTAGTATAACTCTAATATCTTTTCCCATTGCTAAAAACATTTTTCGATAGTTTTCGACTTGTTGTTCTTCAGCACTTACATAATTTATTTTTCCTAGCTTTGTTACACCATTAACCATCTCAGCTATTTCTGGACTAAATTCATTTGAAATATCTTCTAATGTTATTTCAGTATCTTCTACTAAATCATGCATTAAAGCAGCACAAATAGTTGCATCATCTAGACCTAGTGTTGCTAGTATATATGCAACTTGTGTTGGGTGTATTATATATGGTTCTCCTGATAATCTTTTTTGTTCTCCATGATGACTAAGAGCATAGTTATAAGCTCTTCTTATTAGTTTTACGTCTGCTCTTTTATTATGTTTTTTAATTTCTTGAATTATGTCATTTATTGTCGCTTCTTTTACTTCTGTCATAAAATCATTCCCTTCTTTGTTGAATTATGTCTTTTTTCTGTTAAGCTTTTTAATCCATCATATCAAAATTATAAAACTGCCCTTCTTAAATCTTTAAGTAACACTTGAATTTTCTCCATATTATTATAGCTATTTATTTGTATTTTTCCCACAATGTCAATCTTATCTCCTATTTGAAATTCTTCAGCAAGTTCTCCCATTCCAAAACCTATTGCATCAATATATGAATGAATATCTTGTAATCCTAATTTTAAATGTTTTCCATCTGTAAGTGTTCTTATTGATGTTATTTTTAAATTTTTATATATAAATACTGGTTCATAGTTTGCTTCTCCAAATGGCTCTAATAAGCTTAACTCTTTTATTGTAGCTATATTTACATCATTCTGATTTACTTCATACTCAATTTTTAATTCTGGTATAGTTTTTTCTTCATTTATATTGTTTTTAGCATATTCTTCAAATTCTTTTTTAAAGTTTTCGAAAGCATCTGTTTTTAGACTTAATCCTATTGCCATGCTATGTCCACCATAATTTGTCAGATACTTATTGCATTTACTTACAGCTTCATGTATGTCAAATCCCTCAATACTTCTTCCTGAACCTCTAGCATCTTCTCCTTCAAAACATATTAGTATGCTCGGTTTATAATAATTTTCAGTTATCTTTGATGATACAATCCCAATTACTCCATGGTGCCATCCTTCTTTTCCTAATACATAACATGCTGGTTCTTCTTTTTCTTTTTTTGAGCTTTCAATACATTCTATTGCTTCTTCAAATATTCTTTTTTCAATATTTTGCCTTTCCATATTATATTTTTCTAATTGCTGTGCTAGTTCTCGTGCTTTTAGTGGGTCATTTGTTAGAAATAGCTCAAGAGCTACCTCTTGATGTCCCATTCTACCACAGGCATTTATCCTTGGTGATATCCCAAATGATACAGTTGTAGCATTTATCTCTTTAAATCCAGCTAACTTTAATATTTCTCTAAGACCTATATTTCTAGTCTGTTTTACTAACATCAAACCTAATTTTGCTATTACTCTATTTTCATCAACAAGTGGAACAATATCCGATATAGTTCCAATACAAGCAATGTCTAAATATTTTAAATATTCATCTTCATTAATATCCATTTTAATTGATAATGCTTGAATTAATTTGAATGCGACTCCACATCCAGCAAGTTCTCTAAATGGATATTTATTATCCTTTCTTTTGCAATCTACTACTGCAAGTGTTTCTGGAATTTGTTCTCCTGGCTCATGATGGTCTGTAACAATTACATCCATTTTTAATTCTTTCGCAAGCTCAATTTCTTCAATAGCTGTAATTCCACAATCTACTGTAATTATTAGGTTATATCCTTCATTTGCAATTTTTGTAATTGCATCCTTATTAAGTCCATATCCTTCATTTATTCTGTTTGGAATATATACATTTACATCAATTCCTCTGTCTTGCATAAATCTTTTTATTATTGTCGAACTTGTGATTCCGTCTACATCATAATCGCCATATACTATAATTTTCTCTTTTTTCTCAATGGCTTTTACTATTCTATCAATAGCCTTTCCCATATCTGGCATTAAAAATGGGTCATAGAAGTCATGCCTTGTTGGATTCAAAAATTTCTCAATATTCTTCTCTTCTATATTTTTATTTGCTATGACTCTTGAGACTAATCTACCTAATTTATATTTCTCTTGTATTAGTTCTATTTTATTGTCAATATCAGGTACTTCTTCTACTTTTTTCCATATTTTTTTCATCTACTCTCTCTTTCCTATATACTCCCCTTTTTAGTTAAATATGATTTATTTTTGTTTTTAACTAAATAATAAAAATAATATTGCCATTATTTTATACCTTTTTTGGTACTTTGGCAATATTATTTTTTTGTTTTTTTTATTTTTATCTTACTATAACCTTTACAGTTACTGTTGCTTGCTCTTTTCCTGGTTCTGATGCTCTATATGTTTTTGTATATTCTCCTACCTTTGTTATATCTATTTTCATATCATTTGATGGTCTAAAAGTATACATTATTGCATCACCATTTTTTGCTGTAATAACAGGTAACATATCTTTATAATTTTCTTCATTTACATTCAGTGTTACTTCAACTGTTGAGCCACTTTCTATTTCAGTACCATTTTCATATAGTTTCAAGTTTGATGCTGGTAATGTTGTTTCCTCTGTATTAGTAAAATCCTCATTCAGTCTATAAAATATTTGTTTATTGTAATTTATTCCATTGTTATAATATATAGCTCTTGATTTACTATTAATAATATATACATTATTTGAGCTGCTTTCTGTTATGCTTCCCAAATTCATATTATCTGTTTCAATCTTTAATTCTCCTAACTCTATATTATACCTGTTTTTTATGTTTTCAGCTAATTTATCGAAATCTATTACATAATATGGTTCTTGGTCGTTTGGGCTTTTTACATCAGTTGTTAAAAACGTTTTGCTTCCTGTATATACTGGTCCAATTGTTGATAAGTCATCATCTATATCATATAAAATTGATATATTTTCTTTTAATTTTAGGATATCATCTCTAAAGTTAGTATACTTTTTTGTCTCAGTTAACTTTGTTGTACGTACAACTATTGGTGTACTTATAAGCATTAGCACAATTGCTGTAATTACTAGTGATATTAATGTTATTCCTCTCTCTTTCTTAATCTTTTGCATAATAACCCTCTTTTCTAAAATATCTTATATATCTCTTTCTACACTTTTTGGATCATCTACTCTTGTTTCTCTTGTATTAACCTCTTGAGTTGCTTTTGGGCTTGTTGTTGTACGTGCTCTTGTGTTTGATTTTTCTGTATTCTTTAATGAAAGTTTATCCTTTTTTGCCATTTTTAATGCTTCTTCCATTCCCATTTTACTGTCTTCATAAACAACTTCTTCCATAGCCTGGTCTAATATCCTCTTGTTTTCAGGGTTTAATTCATTAAATCCATTTAGTCTTTTATATAAATATTCACTCCCAAATTCATCTTCTAATAGTTCTTCTTCTGATAAATCTGGTCCCATAACTCTTTTTAAAAATTGTGTTAGTTCTATGAAAAAATCTTTTATTTTTTCAAATACATTATTCATTTTTATTAAAACTCCTTTAATTCATATACTCATACACTTTTATTATATCATTTTAGTATAATTTTTGCAAGTTTTTTTGCCAAATATTTGGATTTATGAATGTTTTGCTATATTTTCATATATTTTTTCCTTTAATGTAAAATCTCTTTCAGTTTGTATTACGAGTTTCCATAGATATGCTAATACTATTACCATTACTATATTTTTATAATATAGTACTAATATACTGCTTACAGCTGTAAGCATTGCAATGCTTATTAATGAAATGTCTTGAATATATGTATAACTTAGTCGTAAACCTTTAAATATATGAAGTAATTCGTGTACAATTCTTCCTCCATCTAGTGGATAAATAGGTATTAAGTTAAATATTGCTATTATTAAATTACTATAAATTATATTTTTATTTGTTATTCCTAAGAATATAAAATCTCCATTTATTTTTGTTACTATCATGGTAATTGCAAATATTAATAGATTAGTTATTGGTCCTGCTAACGCAATAATTATCTTTTTTATTGTTATCATATTTCCTTTTTTTATTTTCTTGTTGTAATCATTAAAATTTATTCTAAAATTTAGTTTTATACCATATGGCATTATTGTTAGGTTTTCTGGTTTAAATCCAATTACTACTCCACATATCAAATGCCCTAATTCATGAATTAGAGCAAATATCATAACCGAGGCATATATTTCTATTCTATTTGTTATAAAAAAAATAATAGCAAAAATAAATATTTTAATGTCTATTTTTATATTCATTAATCAATCTCCTTATTAAATTTTGCTATAAATCTAATATTTTTTGAGGGTCAACAGTTGTATTGTTTCTTCTTATCTCAAAATGTAAGTGTGGTCCTGTTGACCTTCCTGTTGCTCCAGATTCCGCTATTTTCTGGCCTTGATTAATGTGTTCTCCTACATTCACTATAATCTTGCTACAATGTGCATATAATGTACTTATATCTCCATTTGTTATTTTTACATGATTTCCATAATCTCCATAACTTGAAACAAGTTCAACTGTTCCTTCAATAGCTGAGACTATATCTGTTCCCGTATTTACTCCAATATCCACTCCAGCATGATTTGCTGATATTATGTCAGTTGGTGTTCTTTCACCATATGGAGATGTAATTACTCCTGATACTGGCTTTACAAAACTCATTTTATTTTTTATGTACGTGATATCGTCCACGTCTTGACTTACTTGTGTTTCATCATTTCCACCACCAACACCATTTGTTTCATTCTCATTTTGTTGTTCATTATTTTCCTCAATGCTGTTTTCCTGACTGTTGTTTTCTTCGTTGTTGCTTTTCTTACTATCCTCTTGATTTTCCTTATTTTCAGTAGTTTCCTCTTTTATTTCATTTTCATTATTATTTACTACATTTTCTGCTACTTTGTTATCTTCTACATTTTCTCCCTGATTTTGTGTCTTATTTTCAAATCTATTTAGTATATCCTTAGCTCCATTGGTTACATCTGTATATATTTTTTGAAAATCAGTATCATTTGACATTATAAATTTTATTTTTTCCATTGCATATGTATTATTTTGGCTAATAAAATAAATAATTCCAAAAATGCAAATACTACTAATAACTTGTATTGATAGCTTGTCAAACGTAGTTAGCTTCTTTACCTTTCTAGTTCCATTATTTATATTGTTTGCTGATATTCTTCCATTTTGTCTTCTTGACGCTATTTCTTCAGCCTTTCGTATCTTTTCTTCTTCACTTAAAATTTTTTCCATATATGTAAATGTATCCTTTCTAGCTTTTAAAATATTACTTTCTATAATATATGAAAAATATCTAAGTTTATTACCTTTTTTCTTTGTGTTTTTATCGTTTATGTATACTCTTTCTCAAATAACTATTGCCAAAAATGCTACTAATAATATTGAAGTACTTACTTTTAAAATTGTATTTGTTCTTTTTAGTTTTTTATTTTTGTTTTTTAACTCTGATACTATTATTTTCTCTTCACTTTGAATTAATTCTTGATTACATTGGTTAAGTATGTTTTCAGCTTCACTAACAATAAATTTTTTATTAAAATTACCCATAAGCGCTTTCTCCTTTTCTAGGATTATTTCCACTTATGGGTAATTTATACAATTGCATTTTAATACAATATTAATTTTTAGACTAATTTAATAATCAGCTTTTTATTCTCATTTTTAAGAATTTTTATTTGCCTTGTCTTTAATTCTTCTGGAGCGTCTTCACACATTCCAGTATATACTTTATTCTCTCCATCATATACATCAATTTCTAATAAGTTAAATTCTTTAATAGTCATATTAACCTTCTTAAATTATACTTATATCTTCTTTATCTTTTCTTCGCTACCTTCTTCAACGCCTGTTGCTACAACGGTTACAATCACTTTATTTTCAAGTGTCTCATCTATCTCCGTTCCAAAAATCATATTAGCTTCTGGACTAATTCTATCTGCTATTATTTCAGCACTTCTATTAATATCATCTAGCCCAATATTTTCTCCACCTTTAATATTAAAGATAACTCCTTTTGCTCCATCAATTTTGTTTATTGTAAGTGGATTTGCCAATGCATTTTGAGTTGCTTCTTCAATTTTGTTTTCTCCGTCTGCTTTTCCTATTCCCATGTATGAATATCCTTCATAGCTTAAAATAGTTTTTATATCAGCAAAATCAACATTAATAGTTCCAACTGAATATATTAAGTCTGTTATTGATACAACAGCTTGTCTTAAAATATCATCAGTTAGTTTAAATGCATTCATTATTGATATATTATTTTCAGTGTGTGCAAGTAACTTGTCATTTGAAATTGTGATTAAAGCATTTACATTTGGTTTTAACTTTTCAATTCCTTCTTTAGCTCTTGAACCTCTAAGTCTTCCTTCAAACATAAATGGTGTTGTTACTACTCCTATTGTAAGTATGCCTTTTCTTTTAGCAACTTCTGCAATTACTGGGATTGCTCCTGTTCCTGTTCCGCCACCCATTCCTGCTGTTAAAAATACTAAGTCAGTATCTTCAAGTATCTTCTCTATTTGTTCAATACTTTCTCTTGCTGACTTCTCTCCAACTTCTGGGTTTGCTCCTGCTCCAATTCCTTTTGCAGTCTCTTTTCCAATTTGTAAAGTTTTTAAATCATTAGTGTTAGCTCTTTCTAATATACCCTTTTCAGTATTTATTATAATATACTCAACACCTCTTAGGGCTGTTTTAGTCATTTGAATTACAGCGTTGTTTCCTCCGCCTCCGATGCCTAATACTTTTATCTTTATTAGGTTCTTGCTCTTATTTGTTGGTACTTGTTCTAACACTGTTATTTCCTCCATTCTATATTCTAACATATTCTATTATACGCTAAAAACAGGAATTTTTCAAGTGTTTTGGAATTTTTTTTGCAATTAGAGGTAAATTTTTACTTTTTTGTGCTTTTTTCAATGTTATGTAATTTTTGAATTATTTCAGCTTTTGCCATCAAAGAATATGACCACATTATTAAAAATGTTAGTCCTACTAAACCTATAACAAATAAAGTTAATGCTTTAAATACAATGGCTACAACGCTTATTATTAATAGTATTATAATAGCTGATATTTTCATAATTTCACATAATTCATTTACTTTTTCGGCAACTTTGTTCGTATATTTTTCCATATCTTCCTCCTTTATCTTTTGAGTTTTAAAATTGCAATTTACAATTTTCCATCTTGCATTGTACCACTTTTTCAATTCACTTACAAGTGCAAATGATATAATTATTTCAATTTTTAATATTATCCAGTAATAGTTATTGTTAAGTCATTTTCCATTATCATTTTTATTGTGCTCTCATATACCTCTAGTTCATCTACATAGTATAATTCAATAATTAGATCTTTCTTTTCTTCATCAGATAAAATTAATTTTTGTTCACTTACTATAATTTTGCAGTTTTTGATTGTTGTTTGATATTGTATCGCATTTTCAATTTCAACATACACCTCACTATTTTGAAATTCTTCAACCTTGTTTTTTATTCTTTCAATAATTTCTTTTTCTTTCATATCTTTTATTTCCTTTACTATTTTTACACTTACAAATTATGCACCCATAAGTGCTACTATGATATATTATAATGATTTTTCGTTATAATATCAAGTCTTTTTTTAATTTTTATTGAAATTTCTTTATGCTGTTGTTTTTAATTCTAGTCTTAATTTGTCAGCAATCATTGCTATAAACTCACTGTTTGTAGGCTTTCCTTTATCTGCGGAGACGGTGTAACCAAATATGTTTTCAACTGTTTTTTGGTCGCCTCTTCCCCAAGCAACTTCTATTGCATGTCGAATTGCACGTTCTACTCTTGATGGTGTTGTTCCATATTTAAATGCTATTTCTGGATATAATAGTTTTGTTATTTGATTGATTATATTAATATTATTCACTACCATTATAATTGCTTCTCTTAAATATTGATATCCTTTAATATGTGCTGGAACGCCAACTTCGTGAATTATATTAGTTACAAGTGCTTCTAAATTTTCTTTATCATTTTCGTTTGTTATATGGATATACCTAGATTTTATCTCTTTTCCTGAAACTATTTCTTTTTTCAAGTCTTCTGGATTGTAATACTTTATTTCCTTTATTCTTTGAATTAACAATGTTATATCAAATGGCTTTACTACATAATAGTCTGCTCCAAGTGCTATTGCTTTTTGTGTTATTAAGTCTTGCCCTACTGCTGACACCATAATACATATTGGTTTATTCTCCATTTGTGTTTTTGATAATTGTTCTAATACACCTAGTCCATCTAAATGTGGCATTATTACATCTAATAAGCATACATCTGGTTTTAGACTTAATATCTGTGTTACTGCATCCTCTCCATCTTTTTCAACACCTACAACTTCTATTTCTTCATCTTTGCTTAAAAAGTTTTTTAGTGTAACTCCAAATTCATAATTATCGTCTGCTATTAATACTCTAATCTTTCTACTCATTTTTTCTTCCTCCTAAGTTTCTATTTTTTACCAATTCATTATACATTTTAAATTTTTGTTTTTCAATAGTTTTTACCAATTTTTTCTATTTTTCTTTTTTAAGTCTTATTTTTACAGCTTTTTTTCGTACAAGGCATTTCGACATAATTCGACATTATCAAGTTCCGCTTAGATTATGTAAACTAATTCTTTTTTAATTTTGGAATATTTCATAATTTTTTATATATTATTAAATGTGTCAAGAAAGGAGTTAAATTTATGGGACTTACTAATTCTTCTACTGGGAAAAAATTAAATCATAATAATAATTTTATTAATGATTTTGACTATAAAGTTACCTTAGCTGGTAACCCAAATACGGGAAAATCTACAGTTTTTAATGCTCTAACTGGGTTAAATCAGCATACAGGAAATTGGACTGGTAAAACTGTTGAAAACGCTGTTGGTATGTGTGAATATAAAAACAAAAAATATTTATTTTGTGATATTCCAGGCACATATTCACTTTTTACAAATTCTGAAGAGGAAAAAGTTGCACGTGATTATATTGAACATTCTTCCTCTAATGTAACTGTTGTAATAGTAGACGCTACCAGGCTTGAAAGAAATCTAAATCTCGTTTATCAAATTTTTGAACTTACTAATAATGTTATAGTATGTGTGAATTTAATTGATGAAGCTATTTCCAAGGGAATTAAAGTTGATTTGAATTTATTGTCCCAAGAACTTGGTGTTCCAGTTGTTGGAACAATCGCTAGAAAGAAAAAAACTTTATTTAATCTATTAAAAACTATTTCTTTGGTTTGCTCTGGTGAAATATTATGTAATCCAATTAAAATAGATTTTTCTGACGAAGATAATGAAGCTGTTGAAAATAGCTCTGTGGAAGTTTTTAGCAAAAATAATAATTTTGAAATTAGTTCTAAAAAAGTTTTTGATAGGGCTCATGAAGTTGTTAAGAAATGCTGTACTTTTGAAAATGCTAATTATAATGTTAGAGATAAAAAAGTTGATAAAATTCTTACTTCGAAAAAGTTTGGAATTCCAATAATGATACTTTTCTTTGGATTAATTTTTTGGATAACTATTGTTGGTGCCAACTATCCATCAGAACTGCTATCAAGTTTATTCAATTATATTTCTCCTTATTTTGAGGGATTTTTACTTTGGATACATTTGCCTAATTGGTTAGTATCTTTACTTATTAATGGTATATATAAAACAGTAACTTGGATTGTTGCTGTTATGCTTCCGCCTATGGCTATATTCTTTCCCTTATTTACTTTGCTTGAAGATTTAGGATATTTGCCTAGGATTGCTTTTAATCTGGATAAGTGTTTTAATAAATGTCATAGTTCTGGAAAACAAGCTCTGACAATGTGCATGGGATTTGGCTGCAATGCTGCTGGGGTTATTGGTTGTAGAATTATGTCTTCTAAACGTGAAAGACTTATTGCAATTTTAACTAACAGTTTTGTTCCCTGTAATGGACGTTTTCCTCTTTTAATTACTCTTGCAACATTATTTTTTAGTAGTACCATGTATCCGGGAAAAAGTTTTTTGACAAGCTTAATTTCTACTTTAGCAGTATGTGTAATTGTTTTAATTGGAATTGGATTTACTTTTTTAGTGTCTTCTATTTTATCTAAGACTTTGCTTAAGGGTGAAAGTACTGGTGCAGTTTTGGAACTTCCTCCATACAGAAAACCTCAAGTTGGTAAGATATTAGTTCATTCTTTAATAGATAGAACTTTATTTGTTCTTGGAAGGTCTTTAGCAGTTGCAATTCCAGCTGGAATTGTTATATGGATACTTGCTAATTTACATATAGGCTCGTGTAGTTTACTTGAGTTTATCGCTAATTTCTTTGACCCTTTTGCTAAACTTATGGGACTTGATGGATATATCTTAACTGCTTTTATTTTAGGACTTCCAGCAAATGAAATAGTTCTTCCTATAATATTTATGTGTTATACAAATAGTAATTCTCTTGTGGATATTAGTAATTCTTCAAATATTTTTAACTTACTAACTAATCATGGATGGACTATTTTGACTGCACTAAATGTTATGCTATTTTCACTACTTCACTTTCCATGTGGCACTACTCTTCTTACCATTTATAAGGAAACAAAAAGCAAAAAGTGGACTTTACTTGCATTTGCAATTCCTACAGTTTGTGGAATAGTTATGTGTATGTGTACTAATCTTATTTATAATTTGGTAATATAAATTATATACTAAACCCCGGCTCTTAGTTGAGTCGGGTGCTTCAATTACAATAATAAAATTATATCCCATTTCTTAAAAATTTAAATTTATAAATTTCTTAATTTTTACAAAATTCTCCTATCAAATCGTATTCTCTAACTTCTGTTATTTTACATTCTATAAATGTATTAATTTCAATGATATCTTGAAGTTCTTCGTTTCCTTTTATGTATACATATCCATCAATTTCGGGAGTATCCATATATGTTCTACCTACAAAATACAATTCTCCCTCATTATTTACATAAGCGTCCTCAATTAGAGTTTTAAATTTTTTGCCTACAAATTTTTTAAGATTTTCCTTTGATATTATTTGTTGTTCTTTCATTATTTTATTATATCTTGCTTTTTTAGTACTTGAGTGAACTTGTTCTGGCATTCTTGATGCAGCTGTTCCTTCTTCTTTTGAATATGTAAAACAGCCTAATTTGTCGAATTTTGCCCATTTTACAAATTCATATAGTTCATTAAAATTATCCTCTGTTTCTCCTGGAAATCCACACATTACTGTACTTCTTATAATTACGTCTGGTATTTCTTTTCTTAGTTTTTCTATTAATTTTATTATGCTTTCCTTAGTTGTCTTTCTGTTCATTTTCTTTAAAACATTGTTTGAAATGTGTTGAATTGGAATATCAAAATATTTACATATTTTTTTGTTTGTTTTAACTTCTTTTATTAAGTCATCTGTTATTGTTTCAGGATATGCATATAAAAATCGTATCCATTCAATTCCTTCTATTTTGCTTAGTTTGCGTAAAAGTTTGTCAAGCCTTGGTTCTCCATATATATCTGTTCCATATTTTGTAGTATCTTGCGCTATTACTATTAGTTCTCTTATTCCTTCTTTGGCTAACTTTTTTGCTTCTTCAATTATATCTTCTTCTTTTCTTGATGTAAATCTTCCTCTAATATATGGAATTGCACAGAATGTACAAAAATTATTACATCCTTCTGCTATTCTAAGATATGCATAATTATCACCAGTGCTTATTACTCTGTTCATAAAATCTAAGCTGTTAAATTTATTGTAGTTTTTTGTCTTGCTATTAATTTTCTTTTCGATTTGTTCCCATATAGTTTCATATTCACTAAATTTTACAAATATATCTACTTCTGGCATTTCTTTTTCAAGCTCTTCTTTATATCTTTCAACTAAACAGCCAGTGACAATTAAGTATTTACATTTCTTCTTTTTATATTCTGCCATTTCAAGTATTGTTTCAATTGCTTCTTCTTTTGCTGATTCAATAAAACCGCAAGTATTTACAACAATTATATCAGCGTCTTTTGGTTCATTTACTATTTTATGATTATTGTTTTTGAACAAGCCTATCATCATTTCTGTATCAACTAAGTTCTTGCTACATCCCAATGAAACAAAACCTACATTCATATTTTACCTCTTTCATTCTCTAATTTTCTTCATGTTTTTGAATTATAGAATTTAGTCTATCTACTCCTCTAACTAGCTTGTCATATGTACTTTTATCAATATTACTTTCTTCTGTATCATATAGTGCAATTTCTTTTTTCATATCTAGAATTTTATATCTATTTTCTTTGTACTGACTTCCTCTATCAAGCATGTACACTGGAGTATAGTCAACTTTATATATTGATGCATTTCCATTTTTGTCTACATATATTTGAAAGTTTAGTATTAATTCTAAGTTTGCATTTTCGTTTGCAAATTCTGAAGTGTAATCTCCTACTGAATATGCAACAAAACATTTGTCTCCATATTTGTTTTCAACCATTTCCATTTTTTGTATTGCTGATGGGTGTGCTCCAATTATTATATCTGCACCATTGTCTATTAAGAGATTACGTTGTTCTTCTTGTAATTTATTAGTTTTATTTGTGTTTACATCTCCCCAATGCATCATTACTATCGATATTTGCGCGTTTTCTTCTGCATACTTTAAATCTTCTTTTACTATTTCTTCATTATATATGTTTACTCCACCTCTACCATCATCGTATGTATATCCTATAATTGCAATTTTTACTCCCCTTTTTTCGACAATCTTCACTCTTTTTTCTGGTGTTTCGTCATATACTCCTACCGTTTGAATTCCTATACTTTTCAAATATTCCTCTGTTTCTTTTAGTCCTTCTTCTCCATTGTCCATTGCATGATTATGTGCTAAACTTACAAAGTCAATTCCAGATTTTTTTATGCTATTAGCAAATTCTTTTTTTACGTCTTTTACATCTGTTTCATATGTTGCTAAGTTTAAGTTGGAGTCTTTAAAATATTTTGTAACATCTGTAAATATACTGTCAAAATCTTGTCCATATTGTTGCATATTTTTACCACAAAGGATATCTCCTACTGCTGATACTCTAACTATTGTAGCACTTTTGTAATCTAACAAACTTTCCATTTGGTCTATTGTTGACTGATATATTTCTTCTATTTGTGAATTTATTCTTTCTTTTTCTTCTAAAATTTTTGCTTTTTCAATAGATGATTCTCTTTGCATTAGCCATATATATATTCCAAATGTTAGTATTATTAATATTAAAAATGAACATATTGTATAAAATGTTGTGTCATTCATTCCTAGTATTTTTTTTCTTCTTCTATTTCCTAATCTTCTTGACATTTGTTTTTCCCTTTACTATTAAATTTAAGGTTTATATTATTAAAATATAAACCCTTTTTATTATATACTTTATTGTTGGAAATGTAAAGTAGGAAAATTTAAACTGATAGCATAAATTTTTTGTAGGAAAACTTTTTACTAAAATCATAAATTTATTTTATTTCATAACTTTTAAGATTTCCTAATTTGATTTATATTTTTATCTTTATTTTTCTATATTTTAAGGCTCACTTAATAAACCTTTTTATAGGCATTTTTAAAATATCACATATTTGCTTATATTTCAATACTTACACTGCTTTTCCATACCAAATATTTTTTAATTCACAATATAATTCGTCTCTAGCTCCTGCTAATGTTGGAATTGATACTCCTTTTGTTCCAAATAATTTTTTATTTGCTTTCTTTTTTATCCTTTTTTCTAATGCTTCAATTTTTTTATTTCTTTTTTCTTGTGTTGATATATCTATTATCTTTTGATAAATATTTCCACCATTTTGTGTGAATGCTCTTAATTGGCTCATCTCATCTATTCCTTCTTCACACCATACTTTTGCATCTGTACTCATTCTTTCTGATAGTGTATGATGTACTTGACCCTCTTGGCAACATCCCGTTAATTTATCTTTATATTTATCATGTGCTTCTATTCCAGACCATTGATTCATTAAGTATGTTTTTGTATTTTCTATTTTCTTTAATCTATTATTTAATCTTTTTGTATTTCTTCCTAATTGTTCATCTTCTTTAATTTCTTTTTTTATCTTCTTTATTGCTTCTTTCATTATATTTTCTGTGCTTATTGGATCATATTGGTCTATTGCTTCTTGTAATTTGCTTTTCAAATATTCATCATAATTTAAGTGATTTATATATTTTTCTAAATGAAATAAATCTAATACAAATACTGCTTTATCTATCCATTCAACTCCCGCCTTGATATATGATGCTCCATCTCCCATTATAAAAATATTTTCTATTTCATCTTTCTTGTATGTGCAATCTATGTAATATGTTACATCTTCCCATAATTTTTGATTATCTTTATATAGCCCTGAAAATGTAAATTTATCGACTAATTCTTTTCTTACTTGTTTTACTTCATCTATTCTATCTGGCTTTGTTAAAGTTCTTTTTCGTGTGTATATGGTTACTATTTTTGATATCGTACAACCTTTTTTATTTCTTTCTTTTATGTGGTCTTCATCTACTTGAATGTAAATGTATTTTGCCTTGATTTTATCTTCTTCTTTTCGTTCTTCAATTTTCATATCCCACTCGTTTTTTCTTACATTTCTCATTACTGTTGTTGCACTTATTTCAAGTCCTGGCACTACCATTTTCCCTGATTTATTATATGATTGGTTATTTGCTCTTTCAATTACCTCTGATTTCACTTTTTTGTCTATTCTTTCACATTTATCTATTCCAAGCACTGCATCTGCTAAATAAACATATTCTCCTGTTTCTTTATCTTGATAATATCTTGGGTCTATGTCAAGTTTTTGGACACTTTTTTTGAGAATTTTTTTATATTTTTGTTAGT
>CAQYCU010000005.1:0-8158 GCA_948919095.1 uncultured Clostridia bacterium
GGTCACATATCTCTATATATTCTGCCCAGTTCAAATTATCTTTCATTAATTTCTTTAATTCCACATAATCTACTTTTAAATTATTCTCATTTATAAAATAATTTTTATCTGGAATAACTGTATAATATATTCTATTGCTTTGGTCCAAATAACTATTTTTAATTTCATTCATTTTCTTTGTAATATTAGCTACTGAATTTTCATTTAATGGATATAACATATCTATTAACTTATTATTATATATATAAATATTATTATAGTCTTGCTTGTTAAATATATCAGTTTCAAATCTAACCTTTAGTTTTCTAAACTCTTCCCTATCCACAAACTGGTCCATTGTATATGTATCAAAGTCTTTAAAAAATTTACCACTAAACAATGTTTCTACTGTAAATTTAGGAAACTGCTGTAACTTTCTTCTTTCAGAGAGTGATATTAAAGTGCTCTTTTTTATTATATTAATAAATAACATTAAAATAATTATAAATAAGAATAATACTGTGACAACTATATTTTTTACTTTATCAGTCATTTAAAACACTCTCCTTTCTTAAAATCTAAAGTATAAAAATGGATTGTATGAATTATCTACTAAATAAGCAGTTACAATTATAAGTAATACTGTAATAAATATTGGTTCTACAATGTTGACAATTTTATTCAAATTACTATTGTCTTTTAATTTTAAAACTATATTTTTAGGTATCGATGTTGCACCAATAATTGCGATTACTAAAATCACAAAATAACTTTTTAAATAATATATTGCATATGAATTTGTAAAAGGAATTCCATTAGCTCCAAATAATCCAACAATATTAGTTAAAGCAGTTTTCATATTATCTGCATTAAATATTATAAAGCTTATCATAACAATAAATAATACATATATTCTTTGTATACAATTTGGTAATTTTTCTAAATATTTTTTCAGAAATATTTTTTCTAGAATTAGAACCATACCAAAAAGTAATCCCCATATAACAAAATTCCAGCTTGCTCCATGCCATATTCCAGTTAAAAGCCATACAATTAATATATTCCTAATTTGTATTTTTAAGCCCTTCCTATTCCCTCCAAGTGGTATATATACATAATCTTTAAACCATGAACTAAGTGATATATGCCATCTTCTCCAAAATTCAGTAATACTCTTTGATATATATGGATAATTAAAGTTTTCCAAAAAGTGAAATCCAAATATTCTTCCTAGTCCTATTGCCATATCTGAATATGCTGAAAAATCAAAGTAAATTTGAAGAGCATAACTAATTGCAAATATCCAATAAAATACTATACTCTTTTCATCTGTACTTATAAAATAATTACACAGTTCCCCTAGCATATTTGCAATTAAAACTTTTTTCGCAAGCCCTATTGTAAATCTTTGTATACCATAAGCACAGTTTTCAAAACTATGTTTTCTATTATCTAATTCACTTTCTATTGTTTCATATCTTACTATTGGCCCTGCAATTAGTTGTGGGAAAAGTGATACATAGGTTGCGAGTTTTAAAAAATTTTTTTGTACTTGTACTTTTCCTTTATACACATCAATTACATAACTTAAAATCTGAAATGTATAAAATGATATTCCTATTGGTAGTGCTATGTTTAATAATGATACATTAGTTCCAATAATATTGTTTACATTTTCAATAATAAAATCTGTGTACTTGAAAATATATAATAGTCCTATATGTATTGAAACAACAGTTATTAATAAAGTTTTACTTTTATGTTTGTTAATTAAAATTGCTCCAATATATGCAATTAATATTTCTGCTATCATTAAGAACACATATTTTGGTTCTCCATAAAAATAAAATATAATAGATGCAGTAAGTAATACAAAGTTTTTTGCTTTTTTAGGAACTGCAAAATATGCAATAATTAAAACTGGTAAAAAATAATATAAAAAACTAATACTTGTAAATAACATTTTTCCTACTTTCTAATCATATTAATTATGCTCTAAATAATATTTGTTTTTTTATATCAAATATAAAGCTTCCAATTATATATGGAAGCTTTATATGTTTTTAATTTATAGTTTCTGCTTCTGGTATAGAAAAGTCTTCTTCTGCTTCAGTTTTTTCTAGTTCTTTTCCTATATCATTTTCAACGTATTTTTTAAATTCTTCATATACTGGTTTTGCCCATTCTTCGCTTGACATAATTACAAAAATAACATTATCATAGTTAGTAATATATAATTTTTCTGCTGAAACACATATCCATTTTCTCATGTCAATATTATCAAGTATCTCTTGCTTTATCTGTTCAACATTTGCTTTATCATTAACTTTTAATACTGCAAGTGAATATGCTTGTGCATTTATAAAAGGAGCTGATGCTACAAAAACTTCAATATTTTCATTTGATCGAAGCCCCGTAAATGATTGTAATTGCATTCCATCTGTTGCTGGTATATCCATAATTTCAAGTTGTGGTAATTGTACGTCTGCACTATTATAAATTGATGCTAACATTGCTTGTATTTCCTCTGTTGTTTGAAGTTTGCCATTCTTTTTAGGTTTAAATAATAGTATTGCACCTATAATTACTGCAATAACTACTATAACAGAAATAATTATTATTGAATTTTTCTTCATTTTCTTTCTCCTTATTGATTAAATTTTAATCTTTTAGATTTGATTACATATTATCATAATAATTATTTTTTGTAAAGATGTTTTATTTAATAATTTCTATATGCACATCTCTTAATTGTGTTCTTGTTACATTGCTTGGGGCTCCCATCATTAAGTCCTGTGCCTTGCTATTTAGAGGAAATGCAATTACTTCTCTAATAGTTTCAGAGCTTGTAAGTAACATTAACATTCTATCTATTCCAGGAGCAATTCCAGCATGTGGTGGCGCTCCAAATTGGAAGGCTGTAAATAATGCACCAAATTTTGTTTTAACCTCTTCTTCAGTATATCCTACCATAGAAAATGCTTTTAGCATTATGTCAACGTCATGGTTTCTAACAGCTCCTGAAGATAATTCAATCCCATTACAAACTATGTCATATTGATATGCAAGTATATCTAATGGGTCTTTAGTTTGTAAAGCTTCTAGTCCACCTTGTGGCATTGAAAATGGGTTATGACTAAATGCTATTTTTCTATGTTCATCAAATTCAAACATTGGAAAATCAATTATCCAGCAAAATTGAAATACATTTTCATCTATTAAATTTAAACGCTTTCCAAGTTCTGTTCTTATTTGTCCTGATAGTTCTATTGCTCTCTTTTTATTATCCGCAATAAAAAATATTGTGTCATTTTTTTCTAGGTCAGCTAATTTTATTAATTCTTTCTTTAAATTTTCTGGAATAAATTTATCTATAGGACCTTTAAAGCTTAAGTCCTCTTGTATTTCTAAATAGCCTAGTCCTCCCATTCCAATAGACATTGCAAATTCAAGTAATTTTTCATGAAATCCTTTTGAAAAATCTCCTTTTACCTTTATTGCTCTAACTGTTCTATCAATAAAAGGCTTAAATGTACATTTCTTAAAAAAATCTGATAAATCTATTATCTCCAATGGGTTTCGTAAATCAGGTTTATCAGTTCCATATTTTAGCATTGCATCTTCATATGATATTCTTGGAAATGGATATTTTGCTATTTTTTTATTTGAAAATGTTTTAAATGTGTTATATATAACAGGCTCTATTGCTTGAAAAACATCTTCTTGAGTTGCAAAACTCATTTCAACATCTAATTGATAGAATTCACCTGGGGCTCTATCTGCTCTAGCATCTTCATCTCTAAAGCATGGTGCTATTTGAAAGTATTTATCTATTCCTGATACCATTAAAAGTTGTTTAAATTGTTGCGGTGCTTGTGGTAGGGCATAAAATTTCCCCACGTGTAGTCTACTTGGTACTAGGTAATCACGTGCTCCTTCTGGAGATGATGATGTAAGTATAGGAGTTTGCACTTCTAAAAATTCCTGTTCTATCATTTGTGTGCGTAAATATTGTAAAACCTTCGCTCTTAAAATTAAGTTTTCTTTTAATTTGGTATTGCGTAAGTCTAAAAATCTATATTGCAGGCGTAAGTCCTCACGTACATCTTGGTCGCTATTTACTTCAAATGGTAAGCTCTTTGTTCTTTTTCCTAGTACTTGTATATCCTCAATAAATATCTCTACAAGTCCTGTTTTTAATTTTGGGTTTACAGTATCTTTAGATCTTTCTCTAACTGTTCCATAAACAGTTACTGTGGATTCTATTGGAATATGTGATGCAAAGTCTACATCCTTTGTTTCTGCTGATGTTACAACTTGTGTAATTCCATACATATCACGTATGTCTAAAAATACTAATCCTCCTAAATCTCTAATTGTTTCAACAAATCCAGCAATTCTTACCTTCTTTCCTACGTCTTTTAGTGTGATTTCATCACACATTTTTGTTCTGTACTCCTTCATTTTTCAAATCCTCCTTCAGAATTTAAGTACAAAAAATCGCCCTCTGCTTATAATTGCAGGGACGAATATATATTATATCCGCGGTACCACCCAGATTGAAAGTTCTTTTCTTTCCACTCTTTGAAAATTATTTATGCTCCAATGTGTTTCGGTTATGTACGTTTTCTAAAAGGGCTTTCAGCCGGTGACCCTTACTCTCTACTAGTAACCTTTACAGCCTTTCATCTTCATAGCAAAATAATTTTCGAAATAATTACATTAAATTATTGTAATAATTATTCTTAAAATTATTCATTTTAGTAATTACCTTTCTTTAACATATATTTATTATAGCATCTAATTTTAGTTCTGTCAATTATTGTTAGTAAATTTTTGAATTTTAATTAAGTAAGTAAGCGTATATAAATGAGAGGCGGATTGCCTCTCATTGTAAGATGCAATCCCTCCCTCTTTAAAGTTAGATTTCGAATGCAACGATTAGCTTGAAGTTGCCAATGTCAGCGAAAGTTTGGTATTTATTGTAAAAATATATTGATTTTCCACATAACTTGCGTGAAACTTATTGCTTTTTTTCTTTTATAAATATATAATTCTGTCATAAATAAACTATTTAAAAGACTGACCCACTTTTTCACAAGATAAAAAGAAAGGAATAAAATTAGTATGATAAACCCTGAAGCAAACCCAATGTTTGTTAATTCGTTTTTAGAGTATTCTTTAACATATAAAAAGAAGTCACCAGAATCTGTTGACCAATATAATAGTGACCTTGGAATGTTTTTAAAATATATGAAATACCATTTTAAATTAACTGATGAAAAAGAATTTTCTAATATCAAAATAAATGATTTTTCAGTTGATGATTTAAAGAAAATAACACAAGATGATATTCACGCTTTTATTACCTACCTATCAATTAATAGAAGATGTGGTCCTGCAACCTGTGCTAGGAAAATATCAACAATACGCATATTTTTTAAATATCTAACCATCACAAAACCAATACTTGAAATTAATCCTGCACAAAACTTAGAAACTCCTAAGCTTGAAAAGAGACTACCTAAGTACCTTACCCTAGAAGATAGTCAGCAATTATTATCTACAATAAAAGAAGATGATAGTAACAAAAATAAAGAACGCGATTTTGCTATTATTACTCTATTCTTAAACTGTGGTATGCGTTTATCAGAGCTTGTTGGAATTAATATATCAGATATTCATTTTGATGATTGTAGACTTACTGTTATTGGTAAAGGTAACAAGGAACGTGCAATTTACTTAAACGATGCATGTGTTCGTTCAATAAAGTCATATTTAAATGTTAGACCTAGTAACGCAAAAAAAGATAATATAAATTCTGATAAAGCTTTATTTTTAAGTAGCTATAGAAAACGCATTAGTAAAAGAACTGTTGAAAATGTTGTACATAATGAACTTTTAAAAGCTGGACTTGATACTACAAAATATTCAACACATAAACTACGCCACACTGCTGCAACTCTAATGTATAAGTATGGACAAGTTGATATTAGAGCACTTCAAGAACTTCTTGGTCATAGAAGCATATCAACTACTGAGATATACACTCATGTCGATAATGAACAAGTAAGAAATGCGGTTAATGCCAATCCTTTAGCGGATTTTGGAAAGAAAAAATAACAAATCACTCAACTTGCATTATGTAAATTCATATAATATATTATAGTAAACAGCGAGCAAAAGAATGCTCGCTAATACTATAAAATATATAGAAAGGAGTTTATTTTTAATTGAATTTAGAAGGCATAAATGTTGGATTTGCGATGACTGGATCATTTTGTACCTTTTCAAAAACAATTACAAAAATTAAAGAACTTGTAAAAAAGGGCGCAAATGTTATACCAATTATGTCATTTAATGCATATAATTTAGATACCAAGTTTGGGAATGCTAATGATTTTATAAAAGAAATTGAGAACATAACTAATAATAAAATAATCCATACAATTCAAGAAGCAGAGCCAATTGGTCCTAAAAAGATGACTGATATTATGTGTATTGCTCCTGCTTCTGGCAATACTATGGCTAAGCTTACTAATGGAATTATTGATACACCTGTAACTATGGCAGTTAAATCACATCTTAGAAATAATAGACCTGTTGTAGTTGCTATATCTACAAATGATGCCTTAGCTGGAAGTGCTAAAAATATTGGTGATTTGCTTAATAGAAAAAATTACTATTTTGTTCCTTTTAGGCAGGATAATCCCATTACTAAACCACGTTCAATTGTATTCGACCCAGAATACTTGATTAAGACTATTGAGACTGCACTTGATAATGAGCAGATAGAGCCAATACTATTATAATTGATTTTAAATGGTCTGTAAAAAAACATTTTACCATACTAAAGAATTTATATTAAGAAATGAATTTACAAAAGAATAAAAATCCCCTAGCTAGGGGATTTTATATCTGTATATAAGGAGATGACCTTTAACTTCTTTTCGCAATCACAATTAACCTTCCATTTTCTTGTGAATATTCGCAGGTAATTAATGTCAATAATTGCTCGCCATATTGTACATTTTCTCCAGTATCATATAACTGTATTTTTTTGCAATTTGATATATATTCATTATACTTATTTTCATCTTCAAAATTATTGTACTGGTAATATCTAAATACATTTTGCTCATATTCATAAAATACTTTTGAATTAAATACACTTACTATTTTATATTCAGTTTCTTGTTCATCTGTAAAAATTTTAATGGTTGGATGCTCTTGATAATATTTTTTATCCTTATATTTTAGTAAATTATTAAACATTTGCTCATCTCTCATATTGTGTCCATATATTATGACATTAGAGTTATTTTCTAATAAATTCGCCTCTTGTTTCATAAATATAGATCCATAACTACTTTTTTCTTTTTTATAATTATGTGTTAAGTAATAATCATTGTCGCTTGTTTGTAGTAATGGATAGTTTACTGTCGTTCCTTCTATTCGTATCCAGCCTTTTACATCTTCATTTATTTGTTGTAATTCTTTTATTTTTTCTATAAATTTGTCATTTATATTTGCTAATTCTGTTGTTGTTTCGTCTGGTTCTATAACCATGCTTTCATATAATTCTAAATACATGTTTTCGTTTTTCTTAGCGTTATATTTAACTATTATTAAATAGATTATACATATTATAAATACTAATGTTAAAATTATGCTTATAACTTTTTTAACTTTATTTTTACTTTTTTCGCCCTTCATTCTCTAGCATTTCCTTTTATTTTTTAACTCTTAGTATTACTATTCCCATAAGTGATACTAATGCTATTATTGTTACAAGTCCTTCATAATTTTCTGTACCTGTTTTAGGTTCTTTATCTAAAGTTTTCATTGATTGGTTATTGTCTTTTTCAGTTGTAGGTTCATTTTGTGTTTCATTATTTTCTCCATTTGTTACATCGTTGGATTGGTTTCCACTTCCGTTATTATCTTCTTCTGCTATTACATATACGCTAAAGTGATCTGTTTCAATAACTGCAAAATCTCCCTCAACTGTCATGTCATATCTTACTTTTTCTCCAGTACTTGTTACTCTATATACAACTATTTTGGATGTGTCAAAATAACTTGGTATAGGAATACTAATTCTTACCTTGCCACTTGGTTGTATTGCGACACCGTTTGATTGTAATGTAATGTCATAAGCAAAATATTTTTCCCAATA
>CAQYCU010000005.1:8168-51785 GCA_948919095.1 uncultured Clostridia bacterium
TTGTATCTTTTTCTAGTTTAGTTATTAAAACTGTATTTTTAGGTACAACATTTTTCTTTGTTACTAATTTTACTTCTGATTCTTTGTCTGTTAATGTTATAATGTCATCTTCTTTGTTATTATCATCTGGTTCTGTTGGCGTTGTAGGGCTCTCAGGCTCGGTAGGTTCTGGCGTAGGAGTTGGTGTAACTGGCTCTGTTGGTTTTATTGGTGTTGTAGGTTTAGTATCTGTTGTTGGTTTTTTAGTTTCTTTCTTTAAAACTATGTATCCTAATTCATCTCCATTTGTAGACTTTATAGTATATCCATCTTCTATCACTACATCTTCTATTCTTCCATAAGTATCTTTAACTGTTGCACCTTTTACTAAAACTAATTCATCTGTTATATTCTCTTTTGTTGCCATTTCCTTTATTGTAGGCATTGCATACTCTATAAATGCCACCTCGGTATCTGCAATATTTGATGGAATAGTAATTTGATCTATGACATACCAAAAATCTGGCTGTCTAGTCTCATAATAAACATCACTTTTGAAAATTGCAATACCGTAGGTCTCCCCCAGCCCTTATACAACCTAAGCCAACAGGCTCTGGACCTCCGCATCCACCAGGACAATAGTAAAGTAATATTGATTTATCTTTCAAACCATCTTTACACATTTTCTGCAATGTATCTTGCATCGAGCCTTGCCCGTTAATAAAATACTTAGGAATGTCTAATTTTAGCTCTTTACAAGCCTTCTCGTCTGCTGAATTATGTTTATTAGAATTACTATATATAATGTTTATCGTTTTAGAAAGTGATTGTCCATTGTAAGTTACAGTGACGCCAATCCATGCTTCCACTCCCCTCAAAGGTCCATACCAAGTAAGATAAACACCAGCGTTTTCTAATGATAATTCAACATCATCTATATTAATTCCCTCAAATTGCTCTTTATTTTTATTCCATATATCTTTAATTCTTTTTTCTTCATTTAGTACATCTACTACATCTCCAAGCTTTGCAAATTCACTTTCTTTTATATTAACACTCTTTTCATCTGGTATTAAATCTAACATCTTTTGTATTTGGTTTAGTATATTTTGTATTTCTTCTAAAGTCAATTCCCTTTGATTTGTTATGTTCATATAGTTAGGCTTCAGGCTCTTTAATGGTTCAAAATCTTTTATACAGTTGTCTTGTAAATATAAACCATATAATTTTATTAACCCTGATAAAGGTGTTACATCTTTAATATCATTACTATTTAAATATAATATTGTTAATTGGGTTAATCCTGATAATGCACTTATATCTTTTATTTTATTGCTAGATAATCTTAAGTTTGTTAATTTTTTAAGTTCTGATAACGCACTTATATCGTGTATGTCATTATCATTTAACTCAAGTGTTGATAAATTTACCAATTTTGATATAGGGGGAATATCATTTATTTTATTTTCTCCTAAAGTTACATATGTTAAACTTGTCAAATTTGATAGTAAACTTATATCTTGTAAGTCAGTATTATTTAAAGATAGTGATGTAAGTTTTGATAATGTTGTTATTGGGCTAAAATCATTTATTTTATTACCATATAAAGATAATGAACCTAGATTTTTTAACTCTGATAGTGGTTTTATATTAGTTATGTTGTTGTTTCCCAAGCTTAACATAGTCAATTTTGTTAATTTCGATAATGGTTCTATGTCACTTATTTTATTTGAATGTAGTTCTATTGAACTCATATTGGTTAAATTCGCTAGTGGTGTTACATCAGTTATTTGATTATTTTGTAAATGTAGTTCTTTTAAATTTGTTACATTTTTTATTGGACTTATATCACTAATTTGATTACCATCCAAATGTATTGATGTTAGCTTTTTATTATTTGCAATAGGACTTATATCCTGTATTTTATTATTTCCTAAGTGCCAATTTGTTAAATTCAAATTAGACAATGGGGTTATATCAACTATATTGTTATTAGATAAAAATAACAAAGTTAATTTTGTCAAGTTTTCTAATGCTTTTATATTTTCTATTTTATTAGTGCTCAAGTATAATTTTGTTAAATCTGTTAAGTTTGACAATGCACTTATATCTTGTATTTTATTATTTTCTAAACTTAATTCTGTTAGCTTTGTTAGAGCTGACAATGGTTGAATATTCTCTATTGAGTTATCACTTAAATTTATAGATGTTATATTAATAGCATATTCTAATCCTGTTAAATCTATTATTTTCCCAACTTTGCTATTTTGTGCATATGTAATTTCTGTTATACTTTCCATTTCAGTTTTTGATAATTCGCCATCCTTGTTTTTGTCATAATCCATCAATATTGATTTAAGATTATTATCTTTAAATTGAATTATCTCTTCACTTACATCTTCAGCTTGATCTGTTGTATTAGTTTCATCTGTTGTATTTTCTGTTTCTTGTTCGCTATTTTCAGTAGTATTATCCATTTCTTCATCTGCTTCACTTTCTACTTCTACAACGTTGTTATCACATTCGATTAATGCCTTTACAATATTAGTGTTGAATGAAACTACTAGTATTATAGATACTAATATCAATACAGTTAATATCCACATAACTTTAGTCTTTTTCTTCATTTTTATTGTTCCCTTTCTATTTCATTTACTTCATTTTTTATGCATTTATAATACACCTATAATCCTATAATGTCAAGCTTAATATATAGTTTGATAGATTTTTGTGCTTTTCAAAAAATAAAAACAAAAAAACAGGGGTTCTACTTAGAAATAAAACTCTCCCTGTTTAATTTTAGGCTACTTTTAATACATCAAATCGAAGATTTTTATGTACATTAGAGGACTGACAAATTCGCGCTTCGCTTGAACGCTACGCGCCTTGTCTACACTTTATCTTTTTTTATTTTATTTATTTCTTTATAGCCTTTTTTACAGCCTTATTTGCTTTATCCAAATACATTAAGAAATAAAATGCATCATATACTCTAATCAATTGAGTAATTAGTAATATTATTCCTGCTACTTTAAATCCAATATTTAGTGATGTGAATGGATTTACTGTCATTGCAAAACCTAGTGCAATTGATACTAATGACATAAAACACATAATTCCCCAGTTTGTATCACGTACACCTCTAATATTTAAAGATACTTGAAGTGTTAGTATACCTTCAAGTATAATCCACACACCTAATGCTATTGGTAAAATAACTGCAACTGAATGTACATTACCTACCATAAGTATTCCTAGAATTATATTAATTATTCCTTCTGCTAGTTCATAACTAAAAAATCTGTATTCATCCTCTATTTTTAGATAAGATGCAACATGTATTAGTCCTGATGTGACAAAAACATACCCAATCATCATAACTATAACATTTATCATTGTGTCAGATTTTGTAATCATTAGTACTGATATTGCTATTAATAAGATTGCTATTATTAATGTATTTCTTCCTAATTTTTTAATGTATTCTTCCATTTTTTGTTCCTCCTTAGTTTTTATATTGTATATCATATCATAACAAAATTATTTTGTGAATAGTTTAGCTAAAATTTTTAAATTATTTGTAGTCTATTTTATTATATAATTTATTTTATCTCATGCTTTAAATATTCAAATATAAACTTATTTAAATCCCCATTCATTACTTTTTGAACATCTCCAACTTCATAGTTTGTTCTATGGTCTTTTACCATTGTGTATGGACAAAATACATAAGAACGTATTTGACTTCCCCATGCAATATCCATCTGTATACCTTTTAAATCATTTATTGTTTCTCTGTTTTCTTTTTCTTTTAATGCTATTAATTTTGATTTTAACATTTTTAGTGCTGTTTCTTTATTTTGAAATTGGCTTCTTTGAGTTTGGCAAGCAACAACAGTTCCAGTTGGTATATGTGTTAATCTAACTGCCGAAGATGTTTTATTAATATGTTGTCCACCAGCTCCTGATGCTCTATAAACATCCATTTTAATATCATCTGGATTGATTTGGACATTGCTATCATCATCATTTATTTCAGGCAATACCTCAATAGATGCAAAAGAAGTATGTCTCCTTCCACCTGCGTCAAATGGTGAAATTCTAACTAATCTATGAACTCCATGCTCACTTTTTAAATATCCATATGCATAATCTCCTGATACTAAAAATGATACGCTTTTTATTCCAGCTTCTTCTCCATCTTGATAATCTAATTCTTCGAAAGTAAAACTATTTGCCTCACACCATCTTGTATACATTCTATATAACATTTCTCCCCAGTCTTGTGCCTCTGTTCCTCCAGCACCTGGATGAATTGTAACTATCGCATTATTAATATCATATTTATCAGCAAATAAAGTAGAAATTTCTAAGCTATCTAATTCATTATCAATCTCATCTGCTGTATGCTCTACTTCCTTTTTAATTTCATCGTCTTCATCTATTTTAAGTAACTCTAGCATTTCAGTTATTGTCTGTATTTCTTGTTCTATTTTTTTATACTGATTACACTTTCTTTTTATCTCTGCAATTTTTGCTGATACTTTACTAGAGTTTTCAGTATCCTGCCAAAAATTAGGGTCTAAAGTTTGACTTTCAAGGTTTGAAAGTTCTTCCTCCAATTTATCAATATGTGAAGATTCGCCTAAACTTTTAATCTTATCTAATTGATTTTGGTTTTGTTTTATTCTTTCTTCTAATTCAAACATTAAAAGTCTCTCCTTCCAATTTTACTTTCTTTTGAAATTTAATAGTCTATATCGCTTTCTTCTTTAGGTATGTACTTCTTTGCTAGGTTACTTACTTTTCTTACATTAACTGATTTAGTTTCAAGTGCTCTTTTTCTTAGTGATGAAACAAAAACTTCATGTCCACTTACAACTTGTGGAGCTTTATCATCGTCTTCCTTTTCAGGTAAAGCATAGTATTCTAACATAAGGTTTCCATCTTTTTTCTCAGGATTGTATATTTTAATAAATCCAAAAACATTACCTCTTAATTTTGCCATTGGACTTTGTCTCTTAGGTATACACGCTTCTCTTGTAATATTATATAACTCATCATTAAATGCTCTAGTTTGTTTATGGATTTCTCTAATTTTGTATTTCATAAATTCATGAAAGTCCTCTAAAGTAATACGTTTTGCAACTTCTTCTGGTAATATTTCCAAAATACTTGTTCCATATAAACATTTATGAACCGATTTATCAAATTTTATTATTGCTTTTTGACTTTCGGCGGTATCCTTAGTATCTCTTGGATAATCTTCACAAAATTTTTCATATTCACTTTCTAGAACTTCAAGTTTTCTCTGTCTTATGAATTTTTTCTCATTATTTCTAGAAAATTCCATAAATTCATCTGGTGTCATATTAAAAGCTTTAGCCAAATTTACTAAAACATCGCCTTTTGCTAAAGCAATTACACCTTTTCTTCCTATTTTTTTCTCAAGCAAATTAAATATTCGCACATAGGGTTTATATGAATTTCTTGTACTCTTATCAAGCTTACTTCTTAAATATTCAGTGTATCCTTCATTTAATGGAGAGTTAATAACTTTACCTAGTACATGGTCATATATTTCAAGTCCAGTCATTAATTTATTTGCATCTAGTTCTGTATCTAAGTTCCTTGAAAAGACTGCATGTAAAAGCTCATGCAAAAGTGTTAACATTATGTCCTCAAATATTGGACTTTTTTTCAAATCATCTAAACTATAAATTGGATATTTACTATTATATACATATACATTCTTAGATACTAAATCATATTCTCCACCTACACTAAGAAGGGTTGATTTGTTAAACTTAAATTCTCGTAAATTATGTTCTAGCTGTGTTTTAGGATAATCTCTACCATAAACTTGAACAAAATTTTTATTGTTGTTCCATAATGTATTTATATAATTTATTAAATATGCTTTTATTTCAGCATGGTCTTTTCTTCTTATTTTCATATTACTTCCCATCAGTCTAACAAGAGGATACATGTAAAAGTACCCTCCTATAATAAATTTTAGCACTGTTTATTATATCACTTTTTCTTATAATCTTCAAGTAAATTTTATTATTTTATGTAAATTAATTATTGTAACTTATCTAATTCTATATGGAATTCAATAAACTTATCTTTATTTTTCGCAAAAATTTTTCCGCCATGTAGTTCAATAATTTCCCTTGTTATTGCAAGGCCTAAGCCTGCGCCACCGCTTTTACTTGTTCTTGATTCATCTCCTCTATAAAATTTTTCAAATATTTTTTCCAATTTATACTCTGGTATTTTGTCTCCTTCATTTTTAAATACAATATTAATTTTATTATTTTCTTCTTTAATATCTATATATATTGTAGTATTTTCATAGCTGTAATTAATTGCATTTTTAAGCAAGTTCGAAAAAGCTCTCGCAAGTTTATCACCATCTCCATAAAAGCCTATATTCTGTGATTTATTATATTCACATTTCAATTTTTTTTCTTGTAGCATTGGATATGTTTCTTCAATAAGCTGTTCTAATAAAAATGTTAAATCAATATTTTGCTTTGTTATTGGCATTGAATTTAGATTATACCTTGTAATTTCAAAAAATTGATTTGTTAAGTCTTCAACTCTTAATGACTTGTCTAACGCAATTTATTTGTCTTGTAAATTTTTAGGAATCTCTTTTTCATCTGTTAGTAATGTTAAATATCCTATAATAGATGTAAGTGGAGTTTTTAAGTCATGTGCCATGTACATAATTAAATCATTCTTTTTCTGCATAGCTTCTTTTGCTTCATTTTGACTAGATATCAAATCAACTCTAATATTATTCATTTGGCTTTCTACTGATAATAACTCATCAGGCAAATGCACTTCATGATTTGGCTCTTTTAATATACTATCTACTGCTGAAATAATTTCTATCATATTATTACTAGAGTTTCGTATAACTAAGTATGTCGTTATTATTAGAATTCCTATATATATGAATGCGATTATAATTATTTTATTTTCCACACACCATGAATATAATGAGGTAGCATTATTATATACAAAGTTTGCAAGCCAATCATCTGCAATAAAATCAATCCAAATCAATGTAATAAAAAATGCTAATAAACTAAAAACTATTATTTTTAGAGTAGAATTTATTGCTATTCTTCTTTTTAGCTTTTTAAACTCTCTTTTGTCCATAATCCCAGTGACCTTTCTTATATTAAAATTATTTTTCAATCTTATATCCTACGCCCCATACTGTTTTAATAAACTTAGGATTTTTTGTATCCTCATTTAATTTTTCTCTTATTCTTCTAATATGTACCATTACCGTATTGTTATTTTCCAAATAACGCTCTTTCCATACCTTTTCAAATAATTCTTCTGAGCTTACTACATTTCCAATATTATTTGCCAAATATAATAAAATATCAAACTCTAATGGTGTTAAATCAACTATTTCATTATATAACATACACGTATGTGTTTCTTTATTTATTTCCAATCCATTTATGTAAATATTTTCATCTTCTGTTTTTGTATTATATTTCGTATATCTTCTAATAGCTGATTTTACTCTTGCAACAAGTTCAAGAGGATTAAATGGTTTTGTTATATAGTCATCTGCGCCAAGCGTTAAGCCAGTAATTTTATCTCCTGCTTCAATTTTAGCTGTTAGCATAATGACTGGATATGTTAATCCTTTATCTCTAATCATCTTGCAAAGTTCAAATCCATCAGTTTCTCCTATCATAACATCTAATATTGCTAAATCAATATCTTTATTATTAATAAATTGAATTGCCTCCTTTGAAGTATAGCATTTATATACACTATAATCTTCATTTTTCAAATATACTTCCACTAAGTCCGCTATTTCTTTTTCATCATCCACTACTAAAATATTCATATTATTTTCCTCATATTAAAATTATTTATATTTTAACATATATTTCTTAGTATTTCACTACATTATAAAAAACTTAAGAAAATTTTAAGTTTTTATTAAGTCTTTCTTAAAACATAATTGTAATATTTCTTGTATTATATAGATAACTCAAAATAATGAATTACATCAGCACTAATAAATAAGACTTACGAAATGGAGGATTTAAAATATGAAGAAAAAAGAAAAGAAATTTAAAGAAAAGCATTTTATAATTGCTGTATTATTTATTGTTGTACTTGTTTATATGTACATGAAAGTTGTAGTAAATTCTGTAACTAGTCCGCTTAATGAAGTTTCAGCAGGTAGCACAAATAAAAGTTATGGTTATAATGTTATTAAAGCTGATAGTAACATGAATTATTCAGGTGTTGGTCAGGAAAAAATTTCAAATAAAGATGGCTATTTTACTACATTTACAACTGTTGATAAAAACAAAAAAACTTACATAGATTACAAACAAGGCGGAAATGCATCTTGGAGCCAAAACAAATACTGGGGTGGAACTATGGAAGAAAATGGCTGTGGTATAACAGTTATGTCCACAATACTTAGTGGATATAATAAGCATCATACCCCTGAAGTCTTAAGAAAAAAATATCAGCCAGTATTGAATTATGATAATTTGTCTAATGAGTTATCAAATAAATATGGCATACGAAATTCTAATTTTTACTATGATGCAATTCATTTATCATCTGAAAATATAATTAGTCATTTGAAATCCAATAGGCCAGTTATAGTATGTGTATGGAATAAACCTAAAAATAATCGTTGGACAACCTCTTCTCATTATATGTCATTACTTGCTTGTGATGATTATGATATAGTTTATGTTGCAAATCCTAATGGTGGCGAAAATGATAGCAAGAGCTCAGGTTGGTATAATATAAATGAAGTTGCACCTTATATTGCAAAAGCACTTTTTATTGAAAGCTACACATAATTTCAAAAGGAGCACAGTGTTTTAGCACTGTACTCCTTTTTAGCTAACTTTACTTTAGTTAGCAGAACGTTTAAATAAGTCCAAAACTCAGCTGTAAATTATATGGCAAAACAATAATTACTCCATAGCCAACGTTAAGCATGCTCTCTGTTATAATTTCAACTCCTGTACGATGGGGTCCAACAGCGTGGTTTTTAATAGCTTGCTTTTTTCTCCAAGGAACTTGGTCATCACTTTGGAAATAGATATAAATAACACCCTTTTGCCTAACAACCTCATAATGTAGTCCTTCATATTTTTCCCTAAAGCGCTTTGGCGGATTGAATATCGGTGCTGTGTCAAGTTGAAAGCTATTAATGTGTTCGAACTCCCACATGTGATACAGGTTCTCACGGTCAACGAGTTCCCTCTCATCTGGCATTACTTCTAATGCCACCTTTTTCCATCGTCCAATTTCCTTCAGAATTGCAATCTTTTCTGCGTAGTAGGGTTCAACTCCTTTTCTGCTAATAGATTTGTCATACAAGTACTGGTCTTTCAAAATTTTAAAAATTTCCCAATGCCGCATGTCTTCACCTGAAACAGAGGTACATTTAAAGTCCCCGCAAACTTTTGACAAAACAATATACTCGTTTACGTAAGTACCATATTCAACCTTTGTATCAAGTGAAAGTGTTCTTTGCCATATCACAGACTCACGTCCTTTCAAATATTTAGTACTTATATTATACCACTTATTTATGTAAATGTAAAGTCTTGCCAATTTAAAAGAGTATTAAAACCTATGTTAAGGTTAATACTCCTTTATTCTAATAACTTATTTATTTAAAATTAACTTCATTTCTTCTTGTCTTTTAACTTTTTTAGTTGTTGTTTTTATTAATTCTTCACTTGATAAAATCATATTTTGTATATGCTTATATCTAGGAAATGTTGTGTTTATTTTCTTAATCTCGTCCCAAATAATCTTGTATAATTCATCTTCACTTTTATCACTATATTTCTCTTTTGTAATCTCTCTATCATATACAATTTTTACTGATAATTTTATATCATTTTTATCATTTTCATCAGGAAGTCCAAATACCATACACTCTTCAACTAAATCTAATCTATTGATTATAGTTTCAAGTTCCTCTGGAAATATTTTCTTTCCATTTTTTAGGACAATCATACTTTTACTTCTACCAGTTATAAATAAATATCCATCTTCATCAAAGTATCCTAAGTCACCAGTATAAAACCATCCATCTTTTAATACGTTTTTAGTTTCTTCTTGCATTTCGTAATATCCAAGCATTACATTTGGGCCTTTTACTCTAATATCACCTATACCTTTGTCGTCTTTGTCTACAATTTCGATTATATCATTTAATGCTGGAATTCCTACTGAACCATTACGTCTATGTTCATAACTTTCCATTGCAATTACAGGAGATGTTTCTGATAAACCATATCCCTGAACTGTTTCTATACCCAAGTCATTAAAGCCTTGCAAGACTTCAGGGTCTGCAGGTGCTCCTCCTGATATTACAAACCTTAATTCTCCACCTAGTGCAGATAAAACTTGCTTGAATAATTTTCTTCTAATGTCAATGTGTAATTTTAATAAGAAATTGCTAACTTTAATTGCAGTTTTTATTAATTTAGTTTTTCCTTGTTTTTCAATCTCTTTCATTATGGCTTTATAAATCGCTTCATTAAGCACAGGAACCCCAACAAATATTGAAACTTTATATTCATTTAAGTTTTGCTTTATATATCTAAGTCCATCAGGAAATACGGTCTTTACTCCACATGCTAGCATCATTATTAAGCATGTTGAACCAAATATGTGGTGAAATGGTAAAAAAGCTATATTAGTATCTGTATTTCTAATATCTTCTACACATCTCATGGCATATATATTAGATGCAATATTTTTTTGTGACAACATTACTGCCTTTGACTTTGAAGTTGTTCCTGAGGTAAACAATAATATATTCATTCCATTTTCATTTATTTTAGCTTCTAAGTATTCTTTCTTGCCTTTTTCTAATAGTTCCTCACCTTTTTTTAGTAACTGACCGACTGATTTAAATTTATCATTATCCCCCATACAGATGAATTCTATTAATTGAGTCTTGTTTTCATTTTTTATTTTTTCTATCTTATCTGTTAATTTTTCGTCAAATATAATACAATCTGCTTTACTTCTAATTAAAGAATTTTCAAGTTCGTCATATTGTAAATCTTTATCTAGAGGAACTGATACTATTCCACCAAGTAAATTAGATAAATGAGCTAATGCCCATTCATATCTATTTTTCCCAATAATAGCTATTCTTTTACCTTTAAATCCCATTTGATAAAGTGCTGTTCCTAGCTTATTAATATCTTCTAACAATCTTTCATATGTAATGTCTTCATAATTAACTTTGCCATCTTCTTTATGTTTAATTACAAAAGCTATACTATCTTTATACTCTTCTTTTGAACTATAAATTATTTCCTTAATATTATCTAATTCTTTTATTTCAGGTTTTTTAAATTTCATATTGACCCCTTCTTAATTTATTTCACATTATATTTTATCATATTAATTTCATAATGTCTTTATACTAAGCGGTCAGTTATTAGATTTTTTATATAACAAAATTATTGCTTATTTAATCAATGTTGAATTCTAAATTATTTTTTACTTAATGTTCTTGTTACGCTGTTAATAAAACCCTCATATACCTTATTCGCATCAACTTCTCTGTTCTTCTTTATTCTATAAATTAAGCTTGAACATGTAACTCCGAATATTGCAGATGCTATTGCGTCAGCATCTCCATCATAAAATTCGCCATTCTTTATTCCTTGTTCTACAATATTTTTTATAATATCAATATACTCAAAAACAGCATTTTTACATTTTTTGCTTTTTTCATCTTCCCCCCACATTTGCGAAAATATTACATTTAAAAAAGTTTCATACTTGACTGTTACTTTAATTTGAACTAAAATAATAGCTTTTATTTTATCTAGTTCTGTTTCACATCTTTCTGTTTTTATTTCTATACTATTTTTTAAAAGTTTCATTCCTTCTTCAAGTAGAGTGTCAAATATATCCTCTTTTTTAGCAAAATGGTAATATAATGAGCCTTTTGCTACACCTGCTATTGCTGTAATTTCCTCAATACTTGCATTATCATAACCTTTATCAGCAAAAACTTTTATTGCTGTATTAAATATTCTTCTTTTTGTTTTATTCATATATTTTCTTTTTCCTTTTTATATATTAGCAATTTGCATTATCTAAGTTTTTCAGTTAACATTTTTATTGTATTTCGTATTTTATTATTTTGTTATGCTTTTATATCTTTTACAGATTTTATTAAAAATTTACAATCGTTACTTACAAGCTCAGAATTTATTGCATCATCATAAGTAAAAAACTTATAGCCTGTACACTTTTCAGGCTCCATGATATTTATATTTCCATTTATATATCTTCCTTTAAATATTACAAATATCCAATTTTCATTATCCTTAGGACAGTGATAAATTCCTATTGGATTTGATAAATCAATGTTTACTTCGTCTCCCATTTCTTCTTGCATTTCACGTATAATTGCTGACTTGAAGTTAACATCACTACTTTCAACGCCTCCTCCAACATCTTCATAATGTCCATTTTCATCACGACATTTTGGCCCACGTTGTTGTAGTAAGATTTTACCGTTTTTATCTTCAATATGTACAATTACTCCTACTCTTTTATTTTCAAAATTAAATTTATCTATATCATTTTTATTAACTTGGCGATCCATTTTATAAAATCTCATAATTATACCTCAATCTGTTTTTATTTATATTATCATAAAAAGCATTAACTTTCAATGTATAAATATTAAATTTTTTATAAGGTGAGTTTGTATAGTTTAATTAGTATAAATAATAACGAACCTATTAATATAATAAGTCCGCTTGTTATTTATCCTTTATATTGACCACCGTTAATATGCATTACTTGACCTGTAACATATGAAGAATCATCACTTGCAAGATATATAAATAGTGGTGCTATTTCATAAGGATGACCTGCTCTTCCCATTGGGGCATCAGAACCAAGTGTTGGAATTTTCTCAGCGTCCCAGCATGCTGGTTGTAAAGGTGTCCAAAATACTCCTGGAGAAACAGCATTTACTCGTATATTTTTATCTGCTAAGTTTGTAGACAAAGCTCTTGTAAATCCAACAATTGCTCCTTTGCTTGTAACATAATCGATTAGTTCAGGTTCTCCTTGGAAAGCTGTTATTGATGTTACATTTATTATGCTTGCCCCAGGCTTCATATATTTTAAAGCTCTTTTTGTTAAATAGAACATTGAGAATATATTTGTATGCATTGTTAATTCAAATTGTTCATCGGTTATATCTAGTAAGCTTTTTTGCTGGTATTGTACTCCTGCGTTATTTACTAAAATATCAATTTTCTCATACTGATTAATTGTATCATTTACAACTTTAGCGCAAAACCTAGTATCCTTCAAATCTCCTGAAATTAATGTACAACAACCTCCAAGAGCTTCAATAAATTCTTTAGTATCCTGTGCATCTTTATGTTCATCATAATAAACAATTACTACTTTTGCTCCATCTTTTGCAAAGCCTACAGCAGTAGCTCTTCCCAGTCCTGAATCTCCTCCTGTAATAATTGCAACTTTGTTATAAAGTTTTCCTGATGCTTTATAGTATGGGTTATTAAATATAGGCTTTGGTGTCATTAGATATTCCATTCCTGGTTGTTTGTCTTGATGTTGTGGTGGAAATTCTATTTTATATTGTTTACATATTGAACCATATCCTTGTTCATTTATGTATTTTAATCCATAATCGTCTTGACCATTATTGTTTGAAACATAATATTTATAATCCATTTTTCCCTCCTAAACTATTATATTCAATAATAATTTATTTGTTGAATAATGGATTATATTTTTTAATCTTATATATTTTTAGATTTTAAATTAAGTATACACTGTCTGGGCTGATTGTTCCATTCTTAGTATATATTAGCCAGTCTGTAACATCGTCTACTGTAAACCATGCTTCATCATCTTTTTTCATATTAACATCGTTATATGGCTCTTGTGTAAGTTTTGCTTTAAATTTATCACAATCAAATCCTAATAGTTCAAACCATATATGTTCTGGTTGTCCTTCACTATCTTTTAGCCCAATTTTAATTATTATTTCATTTTCTTTATTTTTAGAATATTCTTTTACATAATTAAATTTTTCCATTGCTAACGCTTTCATTCTGGCTGTTTCATTATCACTTATAAAGAATATAGGATTATCTCCCCAAAGTTCATCATATACTGATACTTTACTTATCTTTCCTTTTTTCTCATCTTCTTCATTTTTATACAAAAATACTATACTTGTTTTACTGTTATGTCCATCTTTTCTATCTTTTACACTTCCTAAGTCAAGTCCTTTGTATTCTTTTAATCCTTCTATCCATGATTTACATGTAACTACTACAGGGTCTCTATTTATTAAAACACCAATATATGCACTTTCGTTTCTTGGGTCTAATTCTCCTACTTTATCAATTAAATACATTGCATATGTATTTATTAAATTATAATGATTTCTATAATTCTCTTTACTTGATTGTAATATCTCAAGTTCTGTTATTCCGCATCTGCAAAGTCCATGTGTATGTAGCCACACTTCATTATTTTCTCCTGATACTGCTTGAACTGTAAATAAATATTTCGCACTTGGTAAAATTTTGCTTTCAGCCATTATTCTAACCCATTTTCCAGGTAGCATTTTCTCTGCACTCTCATCAAGTACTCCTATTAAATCAGGAACTATAGCAAGTGCTAATTTTAGTTGCAAGTGGAAACATTTTTGTGGTTTGTTATCAAATTTCATAAATAGTGTTAGTGATTTCTTTGCATTCATTATTGCTTTTACTTCGTCTTCTTTAAATATTAAATTATTTCTTAAATAGTATTCTGGTATTGAAAAATCACCTGGATAGAATTCTATTTCATATTCATCTCCTTCATAACTCACTTTCATACTTCCGTGGTTCTTCCTGTGACAAATATTTCTTTTCTAATAATTTCACTCCTTCAACTTTTGACACTTTGTCAAATATACCATCTACTAAATCTTGATTCTCATCTTTTGGTACAACCAACATATATGATTTTTCTTCCCAATATCCAAGTTGCTGTTCCTTTAGTACTTCTTTTTTAAATAACATTTTTATCCTCCCTAAATACTTTATCTATATAGTTTGTTTTATAAATTTCTATTAGTATAATATCACAAATGTTATTATTTTTCAATAATGAATTTTATCTTAAATAAAAATTTAGTTTTCCTTATCACCTCTTTTAGAACCATTTTTTCTGGAATGGTAAAACCAACTTTATATGCCTATTTTTAACTAGAATAGTAAAATTGCTTTTAACATAATAATATATGTTTTATTATTATATGTTTATTTATACTGTTTGTCAATTCATAGCTTGTATCTGTTGTAAATAATTATTTATTATTGTACTTTCCTATTATGATATAGTTTAGCTTTTTCTTCTAAAAGTTTAAAATTACAGCATCTGTCTTGTATATTCTTTGGTAATCTTCCACTATTATATAAAATGTATATAATTTTAAAGCTTTTCCTTTAATTTGAATATAGTTTGAATTTAACCAGTCCAACTGCTCTCTTAGTAATTTTTGATATTTTAATTGTTCCAAATTTGTAATTTTTTTATTCAAATTAATTACATTGTAGTATTCTTTATCTACAGGTATCATATTATTAAAGTTTACTGCTCCTAATTCTCCATTTTTGATTTTAGAAAAATCCATTTTGTTTTTCATTTGCTTATGCTTAGGTTTTGGACTTGACAATGGTGCAAAATATTCTAAGTCCTCTATTTTAAATAGAATGCCAATAAAAGGTCTTAAGTCTTTTTTATTCTTATTATATGAAACTTTATTGTCAAATTCTCTTAAGTAGTCACAATAACTTGGATTTACTTTAACAATTCTTAAATTTATAATCATAAAATTCTCCTTTCTTTATATTTTATATCTAACTAATATTATAAACTAAAATATTTAAAAGGATTAGAGCATCACCCTAATCCTTCTTTTTTAAGTTCCAATTTATGGCTGGATACACCAACTTTTTGCTATTTCTAGCAATAATATTATATGTAATTTATATAATTTTATTGCTTTCTTTATTTAAAATATATCATATTTGTATATTGTTTGTCAATAACTTTATTGTTGTTTTTCGTTAACAAAATACGACAAATTATTCTTACTCTAGCTTATTCTAAAATGTCCAATAACATTTTCGTTTCCATATAGTTCCAATATATCTTCTTCATAACTTGTTTGAAATGGATTTGCATGATGTATTAAAAATGGAATACCTTTTTTATTTCTTTTATTTGACACTATTCCTATATGTTCATTAAATACAACAATATCTCCACCTTGCCATTCTTCTATTTTTGAAAGGTCTGTTGTAAGTGAAATACTATTGTTTTTAAAATATACATTCAGATTTCTTACTCTTCTAAAGTCTATATTTTTATCTACCTTTTCTATATTATATTTCTCTTTATTATTAACAATATCTTCATTCACTAATTCCATTAAGTCATATCCAGCATCCTTTAATCCAAATGCAACAACATCAGTACATACTCCATACCCATCATCAGGATACCCTGTTCCATAATAAGCACTCTTATACTTTGGTTTTGTTGCAATATATTTTTTCACATTTTCTAATATATCAGTTTGATCATCTATCCAATCCTCATCTTTGTCAACCTGACTAATATATGTCGTAATGTTAAAGTCTTTATTGCTATATGATTTATGAGGAATAATGTTTATTTTGTATAGTCCACATATTAGTACAATTACTAAAGTAATTGCTACTATAATAATTATTATTTTCTTTTTCATATTTTCTTCCTATTATACTTTTTGTTTTATTATATAATAGAAGTTTGAAAAGTGCAATATGTGAATTTCGTAATATCCATATATTTATACTATTATTTAAATTTTTAGTTTACTAGTATAAACAATTAACTAATTCCAACATTAATATACCACAAATTGCCGTTTTGGTCCATCATTAGGAAAAACATCAGATGCTAATTTTCTTGTAATTCCAATAAACTTATTTTTATTCGCTTTTTCTTCTTGTAGCCTAACTTTATATATGTCAGCAATCCATACACAGGGTGGAGAACCATAAATACCACAACTAATTAGTTCTTTGAAATAAAACAAGTCACCATTATATTTTTCTGATAATGCTTTATTAGGTAATACATAGCTTCCACTTATACCTATATAGTGTCCCCTATTAATTAGTGTGCTTCCACCAGCTCCTGTCATTCTGAAGACTCCTGTTTCCTTTTCAAATACATAATCATTTGAAAATTGTCCATCTTCTTTTCCTTCTAGTACTATTTCTTGGTCTAAAAATTTGTCTAATTCATATACTCTTGTTATTTCATATATTTCCCAAGTATATAATTTTGTTCTTGCTTCTTTATCTACTCTCTGTGTATTTCCTGCTTTATCTGTTACTATTACATAACAGTTCTTCTCTTCCATCCCTGTTCCTGTCCATGTATATGTTGGCTCTTCTTGTGTTGCTACTAAGGTATTCTCTATATAAAACTCATATTTTGCTATTCCACTTTTTGTATCGCTTGCCGTTGCTGTTATTGTAAATGATGTTTCTGATACTGGGGTTGAATCTAATGTTACTGTTGGTCCTTCGTTATCAAAGTTAAATCCTTCACTTCCGCATATATTTGTTTTTCCTGTTTCTGTTGTTAATAATACCCATAAATAATATGTACCAGTAAAATCTTTTCCTGTTATAATATTATCTGTAGGACAAGTTTCTATAAATTCACTTTCTGCTGGTTCGTTTGCACTGCTTGTTGTCCATTTATACTTTAAGCTTGTTACTCTTTCTCCTGTTTCTTTTACTATTATCTTACTTGAATGTTGCTTTTTCCATTCTGTACTTTTATTTGGTGAGAACTCTACCATAGGTACTATTCCTGTTACTTCTACAGTTGTGCTTGCCATTAAGTCTCCATATGCTTTTATTGTATATTTTCCATTTCTATTTACTGTAAAGCTTTCTGTTATTTCTGTTTTTATGTTGTTATATATTTTTGTAAGTGTTTCTATTTTTTCTCCTGCAAACCATATCTCTATTTTGTTTATTCCATTCTTTTCTTCTAATGCTGTAACTGTAAAGCTTGTGCTTCTATAATCATTTGCTATAACTGGATCAGTTGCTGTTACTGTTGGAAATACCAAGTCTTCTGCTTTTCCTAAGTAACGACCTATCTTTGGCACACTTCTATCTAGTTCATAAGCATACTTTCCTATTATTGCAACATCTCCTTTTACATTAGAACCTGATATTTCATTCTTTATTAAATCATCAAGAAATTCATCTTGATTATATTCTGGATTCATATTTTTCTCATATTGTCCATCTGTCAGTAATACTGTTTCTAATACTTCTCTTGCCTTGGCTTCGTTGTATTTTTCTCCTGCATTTTCAGCTCTACTAAATATTCCCTTGTCACTAAAAATTGAAGTAAGTGAGACACCTGCAAGTATTAATAACACTATTAGGGTCACAACAAATATGCTTGATACTATACCTTTATTAAATATTTTATAAATATATAAAAATAATAGCATTACTATAACACTATTATTTTTTATCATATTCTCTTAAATATCCATTATATACTTCTTTTAGGCGCTGTATGTTCTTGAATTCTTCTGGTTTTGCTGGAATTGGCAAATCAATTTCTATTCCAGCATTTTCAAGTACATATCTAACAAATTCAGCACAATAAAATGAATTCTCTTTCTTTATAACTTTATGAAATCCTACAGCAAATAAACCAATAATATTAAATTTATATTTCTCATCATTCTTTCTAAATTCATAAATGACTTCTTTCATTTTGTTATATTGTTCGTCTGTAACATTTAGTTCATATACTTTTGTTTTTGTATTATAAAATCTCTTGTATGTTCCCTCGTGTATGTATTCATGTACAAATCCACCCCAAAAAGGATTATATGGATTAAGTCGTCCAAAACTATACATTTCAGTTAGTTCTTTGTTCAAAGATATTGACACATGTGAAAATTCATCTTTCGTATATGTTTTTATTATTTTTGACAAGATTGTACCTGTATGAGTTAATATTAGGTATATCTTTTTCATTTGTCCTCCAATCTTTTTTCCTTCTTTCTTACCTTTTGTCATTATATCACTTAAAATATATTTTTCAAATAGTTTGCATAAAAATAATCTTACTTTCGTAAGACTATTTTCGACAATATTCTTAATTTTGGTGTTCTTTAATATATTTTACAACATCCTCTACTGTAACTATTTTTTCAGCATCTCCGTCAGGAATTTCAATTCCAAACTCTTCCTCAATACTCATTACCAATTCAACAATGTCTAAAGAATCAGCTGCTAGGTCATCAACAAAAGTTGCTTCCATTTTAACATCTTCCTCATTAGAGCCTAATTGCTCAACTATAATTCCTTTTAATTTCTCAAAAATTTCTTCTTCTTTCATTTTATTTTCTTCCTTTCTTTTGGGTTTCCCCATTATAATTTTATACTCCCATTATATTGTATCCGCTGTCTGCATAAATAACTTGACCTGTTATTGCGTTTGACATATCGCTTAATAAAAATGTAGCAACATTTCCAACCTGTGTTGTTGTAACATTTCTATGCAAAGGTGATTTTTCTTCAACAACTGTTAAAATGCTAGAGAAATCTTTAATTCCTTTTGCTGATAATGTTTTTATAGGACCCGCTGATACAGCATTTACTCTGATACTTTCTTTTCCTAAATTATCAGCTAAATATCTTACACTTGCTTCTAGTGCTGCTTTTGCAACTCCCATTACATTATATCCATCTAAAACTTTTGTAGAACCATAATATGTTAACGTTACTAAATTCGCATTTTCATTTAACATGTCAAGTTCTTTTGCCATTCTTGCTACTAATACAAATGAATAACTGCTTACATCAACTGCATGTGCATATCCTTCCTTGCTAGTTAATATAAAGTCATTGTGTAAATCTTCAATATTAGCATGAGCAACGGCATGAACTATACCATCTATCTTTCCATTTTCTTCTTTTATCTTTGTAAAAGTTTCTCTTACAATCTCATCCTCTGATGCACCATTTAACATATATGCTTTGCTACCTTCGAATTCACTTATTAGTTTTTCAATTTTTTCCTTATTTTCTTCTCCCATATATGTGAAAATCAATTTAGCACCATTTTCATAAGCAGACTGTGCTATTCCGTATGCAATACTCCACTTATTACGTATTCCAATAATTAAAATTTTCTTATCTTTTAATAACATTTTTATATTCTCCCATCTTCCTAAATTTTTCATATCTGTTTTCTACTATTTTCTCTTTTGTTAATGCATTCATTTCTTTAATTGCTAATAAAATTTCCTTTTTTAAATTTTGTGAAACTTTCAAAAATATTTCTTCTCTACTTTCTTCATTTACATTTTTTTTATCTTTCACATTGTTGTAATTTTCTTTTGTTTGTGGCTCTTTTATTATTTTATCAATCACGTTCAAACCATATAAATCCTTTGCTGTCAGTTTCATTTTTTCAGCAGCCTCCTTATATCTAGTGCTATCCTTCCATAAAATAGTACTATATCCCTCTGGTGAAAGTATTGAATATATTGCATTTTCAAGCATAAACACTTTATTTGCAACGCCTATTGCAAGTGCTCCACCACTTGAGCCTTCTCCTATAATAACTGCAATAACTGGAACTTCCAACCTTACCATTTCAAACATTGACCTTGCAATCGCTTCTCCCTGTCCTCTTTCTTCAGCTTCAATTCCTGGATATGCACCTTTTGTATCAATAAAAGTAATAACTGGTCTGTTGAATTTTTCAGCTTGTTTCATAAATCTTATAGCTTTTCTGTAGCTCTCAGGATTAGGCATACCAAAATTTCTTTCAATGTTTTCTTTTGTTGTTCTACCTTTTTGTTCAGCAATTACTGTAAAATTTTGATTTTTTATTCTGCCTAGTCCACATACAATAGCATGATCATCTTTAGAATTTCTATCTCCATGTAACTCCATAAATTCATCAAATATATTTTCAATATAATCAAGCGCTGTTTTTCTTTTTGGGTCTCTTGCTATTTCTACTATATCCCAAGCAGTCAATTTTTTATTATTTTCTTTATTCTTACCTGTGTCATTGATAGTACTACTCATTGGCATGACCTCCTTTGTGGAACTGAATTAATTTGTATATAGTATCTTTTAAATCTTTTCTTTCAACTATTTTGTCAATAAATCCATGCTCTAATAAAAATTCAGCTGTTTGAAATCCCTCTGGTAGGCTCTCTCCAATAGTTTGTTTAATTACTCGTTGTCCTGCAAATCCAATCATTGCATGTGGTTCTGCAAGTATAATATCTCCTAAACTTGCAAACGACGCTGTAACTCCGCCATAAGTTGGGTCTGTTAAAACTGATATGTACAAAAGTCCTGTTTTATCAAGTTTTGTAAGTGCTGCTGTTGTTTTTGCCATTTGCATTAGTGATATAATGCCCTCTTGCATTCTAGCTCCGCCTGACACTGAAAATATAATAAGTGGTAATTTTTGTTCTATCGCCTGTTCTATTGCATATGTTATCTTTTCTCCTACAACAATTCCCATACTTCCCATCATAAATCCACTGTCCATTACACAAATTACAACTTTCTCTCCATTAATTTTCCCGTGTTCCAGAGCTTACAGCTTCTTCAAGTCCTGTTTTTTCTCTTAATGCTCTTAGCTTTTTTTCATAATCTTCTAGTTCTAATGGATTGGTTGTATCTATATTAAGGTCAAATCTTTTATATGTTCCCTCGTCTATTATGAGCTCTAACCTTTTACCTATATGCATTCTAAAATAATGACCACAATTTGGACAAATATTTAAATTTTTTCTAACATCTTCTTTATATATGATTTCATTGCACTTGTCGCATTTTATCCATTTTCCAATAGGTATATCAATATTTGCCTTTTTATTTTTAACGCTAGAAACTTCTCTTTTTTTTATTTTATCAACAACCATTTCTACTTGTATAATCAATTTAGCTTATTAAATTAATTAATTCCTTTCCTTGAAATTTGTTTTAAGATATCCTTTTATAATGTTTTAAAATTTGTTTCAATAAACGATGTATCAAAATTTCCCCTAATAAAATCTGGGTCTTTTATTATATTAAATAAAAAATCTCTATTCGTATCAACTCCATCAATTACCAATTCCTCCAGGGCTCTTTTCATTTTAGCAATGGCTTCATTTCTATTTACTCCATGAACTATAATTTTAGCAATCATAGAGTCATAATTAGGCGGAATTACATAACCATTATATATAGCTGTATCTACTCTTATTCCATTCCCACCTGGTAAATTTATTTCATTAATTAGTCCTGGACTTGGCATAAAGTTTTTACTAGGATTTTCAGCATTTATTCTACATTCAATAGAATGTCCTCTAAATTCAATGTCCTTTTGCTTAAGCTTAAGTTCATCCCCTCCAGCAATTCTAATTTGTGCTTTTACTATATCTATTCCAGTCCTCATTTCGGTTATTGGGTGCTCCACTTGAATTCTTGTATTCATTTCCATAAAATAAAAGTTTTTATCACTATCTACTAAAAATTCAACAGTACCACAACTACTATATCCAGTGGCTTTTGCCGCTTTTACAGCAGCATTTCCCATTTTATTTCTAAGTTTATCATCTATTGCTGTTGAGGGTGTTTCTTCTATCATTTTTTGATGATTTCTTTGTATTGTGCAATCTCTTTCGCCTAAATGAATTACATTCCCATGCTCATCTGCTAGTATTTGAATTTCTACATGTCTCGGATTTTTTATAAACTTCTCTAAATATATTTCATCATCATTAAATGATATTTTTGCTTCTTGTTTTACAATATTATAATTTGTTTCTAATTCTTTTGGACCATTAGCTATTCTAATTCCCTTTCCACCACCACCAGCAGATGCTTTTAGCATTACTGGATATCCAATTTTCTCTGCAATTGATAATGCATCTTTTAATCCTTTTACACTTCCATCTGAACCTGGAATTACAGGAACTCCAGCATCTCTCATGACTTCCTTGCTACTTGCCTTATTTCCTAAAAGCTCTATTACTTTAGAATTTGGTCCGATAAATTTTATTTTGGATTCTTCACATATACGTGCAAAAGCTGGATTTTCTGATAAAAACCCGAAACCTGGATGTATTGTATCAGCATTAGTTATACATGCAGCTTCAATTATATTTTTTATGTTTAAGTAGCTTTTTTGAGGACTTGCTGGGCCTATACAAACTGCTTCATCTGCTAGACGTGTATGTAGAGCATCCTTATCAGCTTCTGAATAGACTGCAACTGTTTTTATATTCATTTCTTTACATGCTCTAATTATACGAACTGCGATTTCTCCACGATTAGCAATTAATATTTTATTCATGAAAACTCCTTTCTAAATTTTATAGGCTGGATAAAATAGTGATTATTATTCAACTAATGCAAAAGTAAGCTCTCCCTTAGCTACAATTTTTCCGTCTACTGTAGCAACAGCTTCTCCTACTCCTATTGGACCTTTTCTTTTTATTATTTTAACTTCTAACTTTAAAATATCTCCTGGAATAACCATTTTCTTGAATTTCATTTTATCTATTCCGCCAAATAGTGCATTTTTCCCCTTGTTTTCATCCATTGATAAGATTGCTACTGCACCAGTTTGTGCTAAACTTTCAGTAATTAATACTCCTGGCATTATTGGATTTCCTGGAAAATGTCCTTTAAAATACCATTCATCTTCTCTAACTTCTTTATATGCAATAGCACTTTCTCCTGGTATATATTCTCCAACTTTATCAATCATTAAAAATGGGTCTCTCTGTGGAATTATCTCTTCAATTTCTTTCTTATCTAACATTGTTTTCTCCATTTCACTTTTATTAAAATTTACACTTCTTCTTATCATTAATTGTTATTTAAATTTTCTATTCTATTATAAAAAGTGGTGTTCCATATTGTACTGTATCTCCATCATTTAATAAGATTTCTGTAACAGTCCCATTAAATTCGCTCTCAATTTCATTCATTAGCTTCATTGCTTCTATAATACATAAAGTATCACCTTTTTTTACTTTATCTCCAACTTGAATGTATGGATTTTCTGTTGGAGAAGGCTTTAAATAAAATGTCCCTACCATTGGTGATTTAACAATGTTCTCTTTTTCATCTTTTTCAGGTATTGCTATTTTCTTTTCTGTTTCTATATTCTTAATTTCTTCATTGTTTACACTTTTGCTTATGGATATTTGCTCTTGCTCTTTTTTCAAACTAATTTTAGTTCCATCTGGAAAATCTATATTAACTTCAGTTAACTTTGAATCTCCCATATCATTCATTAGCTGTCTTATTTTTTCATATTCCATTTCTAACTCTCTCCTATTTTTTAATGTTAACTATAGTTGCCAAACTTTTTTGACATTTTTCGTATATCTTATATATTGAAATTTTTGTCTATAATTTATTTTAGCATAATTATTCTTTATATCTCTTCATTACTATACAAGCATTGTGTCCACCAAAACCTAAAGAGTTTGACATTACAATATTTAATTCTTTTTTTCTTGGCTCATTTGGTACTATGTCCAAATCACATTCTTCGTCTTTTTCTCTATAGTTTATTGTAGGTGGTATCAATGAATTTTCCATAGCTTTTGTACAAATTATAGCTTCAACTGCACCTGCTGCTCCTAATAAATGCCCTGTATTTCCTTTTGTCGAACTTACCATTACACTACTGCTTGCATTACCTAGAGCAATTTTTATAGCCTTTGTTTCTGTTAGATCATTTAAATGGGTTGAAGTTCCATGTGCATTTATGTAATCAATATCTTCTGGTTTTAGTTTAGCATCTTCCATAGCTCTTATCATAGCATTTGCTCCACCAACTCCTTCTGGGTCAGGAGATGTTATATGATATGCATCTGTTGTTGAACCAAAGCCAATTATTTCTGCATATATCTTAGCACCTCTTTTTTTAGCATGTTCAAGTTCTTCTAATACAAGTACTCCAGCGCCTTCCGCCATCACAAATCCATTTCTTTCTTTATCAAATGGAATGCTTGCTCTATTTTTATCAGTTTCGCTGCTTAACGCTTTCATATTTTCAAATCCTGCTATTCCTGATGTGCATATACTTGCTTCTGTTCCACCAGCTAAAATTACATCTTCATATCCATGTTTTATAGTTTTATATGCTTCTCCTATTGAATGTGTTGAAGATGCACATGCAGTTACTATTGATACTGACTCTCCTTTAAATCCAAATTCAATAGCTATATTTCCAGCTGGCATATTTACTATTGAATTTGGTATAAACATCGGGGATACACGCTTATTTCCTTTTACATAATTTACTTCCATTTGTTCTTGTAATGTATTTAGTCCACCTATTCCAGTACTTACAAACACTCCAACTCTATTATAATCTGTATTTTCTTTTGTAATTCCGCTGTTTTTTACAGCTTCTCTTGCTGCAACTACTGCAAATTGAGATGATCTGTCAAATCGCTTTGTTTGCTTAGGTTCAAAATAATCTAATGGGTTATAATTTTTTACTTCTGCTGCTAATTTTGTTTTAAAATTTTCTGTATCAAATATTGTCACATTGTCAATTCCGCATTTTTTATTTTCTATACTTTTCCATAAATCTACTACATTATTTCCTATCGGAGTTATTGCTCCAAATCCCGTTATTACTACTCTTCTTTCCATTATAATAATCCTCCATCAACACAAATAACCTGCCCAGTAATATATGAACTATCCTCACTTGCTAAAAACTTAACAACATTTGCAACATCTTTTGCAGTGCCTACTCTTTTAAGTGGAATATTTTTTGTAATTTCATCTTTAATTTCATCTTTTAAAATATCTGTCATGTCTGTTTCAATAAACCCTGGAGCTACAGCATTCACTAATATCCCTCTTGATGCTACTTCTTTTGCTAAACTTTTGGTAAATCCAATTATCCCAGCTTTTGATGCTGAATAATTTGTTTGACCAGCATTTCCACTAATTCCAACAACTGATGAAATATTTATAATTCTACCAGAGCGTGATTTTATCATATGGCTAATTACATTTTTTGTTACATTAAATGTGCCTACTAAATTTATATCTATAACGTCTTCAAAGTCTTCTTTTTTCATTCTCATTAATAATGTGTCTTTTGTAATTCCTGCATTATTAACTAATACATCTATTTTTCCATACTCATCTATTATATTTTTTATGCATTTTTCACAATCTTCAAAACTTGAAACGTCACCTTGTACTGTTAAACATTTTACGCCCTTTTCTTCTATTTCCTTTTTTGTAATTTTTAAATTTTCATTTTCATATCTATAGTTAATTGCAATATCATATCCACTTTCCGCTAGTGTAATTGCAATTTCTTTTCCGATTCCTCTAGTACTTCCTGTAACAAATGCTACTTTATTCATTGATTTATTTTCCTTTCTAATTTATTCAGATTTACATTTTCCCCAATAACAGGTAACTTAAATAAAATTTAATTATATTTTTTTAAGTTCTTGAAGTGCCAACTTCAAATTATCAACATTATATATATTCAATATCTTTCTTTCCTCATCAGTATAAGTTGGCATTCTTTTTACGCATCCCGTTAATGTTTTTCCAGGGCCTATTTCTATAAATGTATCTATGTTGATATCAAACATAGTTTGAATTGACTTTGAAAATCTTACAGGATTTACAATATGTTTTGTTAAAATATCTTTTATGTCATCTGTATCTTTATATATTTGTCCATCTATATTTTTTACTACTTTCGTTTCAAATGCTCTAAATTCAATCTTTTCTAATTCTTTTCGTAATGCTTTTGAACTTTCTTCTAATTTTACAGTGTGAAATGGTCCTGCTGTTTTTACAGGTATTACCTTTTTTGCTCCTATTTCTTTTGCAATAATTGTAGCTTCTTCTATAGCTTTTCTTTCTCCTGAAATTGCAACATGCCCTATGCAATTATAATTAGCAGGAACAACAAAACCTGATTTTACTTTTCTGCAAAGTTCTTCAACTTGGTCATCTTTTAATCCCATGACTGATGCCATTTGCCAATCTCCCTTTGGGATAAGATTTTGCATATATTCTCCTCTTTTTTGAACAAGCTTTACTCCTTGATCAAATGATAATGCTTTACTGTTTATTAATGCAGTATATTCTCCAAGACTTAATCCAGCTGACATTTCACATACAATATCGTTTTCCTTTAGGATTTCTATAATTGCTAATGAATTTGTTAGCATAGCAAGTTGAGTATATTTAGTTTCATTTAATTTTTCTTCTGGTCCTTGAAATGAAATTTCTGCAATATCTACTCCTGTTATTTCTTCTACTCTATTATATATATTGCGTACCGTTTCATATTCTTCATATAAATCTTTTCCCATTCCAACAGTTTGTGAACCCTGTCCTGGAAATAAAAATGCTATCTTCATTTTAATTTTATCCTTTCTTGAGCTTTATCAATTTTTATTTTCTCTGTTCAACAACAATAAATTTTTATTATCTTACACCTAATATCTCTTTCTCAAAATGATTGCAGAATTCTGTTATAAATTCTTCTCTATCTACTTCAATACCAAATTCATTCTTAATCGAAGTAGCTATATTTTTTATATCATCAGTAAAGTTTTCTTTGTTAGTATTTATTCCTATTCCAATTACTATATATTTAACTTTCTCATTTAATGTTTTAGTTTGTGTAAGTATGCCTCCAACTTTTTTATTATTTATGATAAGGTCATTTGGCTTCTTTATATTTACTTTAATTTTATATTTTGTTTTGAAAATATCTACTATGATTTTTGCTATCTCAGTAGTTAGTCCTTCTAAATCTTTTATGTCACAATCTGTATTTATATAAAATGAAAATGCAATATTGTTTTTTTCATCAGTACGCCAGGTTCTCCCATGAGTTCCTTTTCCATTTGTTTGTATATCAGCTATAACTACTGTTCCATTCTTAATTTTTCCCTTTTCTATAAGTCTAAATATTTCACTTTGAGTAGAATCTATCTTTTTATGATATATAATTTTTCTTCCTAAAAATTTTGTTTCTAATTTTTTAAATCCCATGCATAGTTTCCTTTGTCTATAAAACAATTTAATTCATTGTTTAAAGTTTTACTTGGTCTTACTATATTTTTAATTATTAATTCTGTCTAAGTTTGCCTGTCTTTTTAGTTTGTTTGTTGTTGTTCTAATTAATGGCTCTTCTGTTAAAATCAACCCTCTTATTGCTTTATAGTTTGGCATTATTCTATTTATGTCTTTAATCTTTTTTAATATTACATCATATATCTCATCATCTGTATTAACTTTGTATACATCCTTTACAAGTTCTTTATCATATACAATTTCTACATTTATTCTTATATCGTCTTTGTCCTCTGTTCGTTGCTTTCCAAATATAAACGATTCCTTAACCCCTTCTATTTTGTTTACCAAGTTTTCCATTTCTTCTGGAAAAATATTCTTTCCATTTTTTAATACTATTACACTTTTCTTTCTTCCACAAATAAATATATATCCATCTTCATCTATTCTTGCTAGATCTCCTGTATAAAACCAACCATCCTTTAAAACTTCATTAGTTGCTCTTTTATTTCCATAGTATTCAAGCATTATGTTTGGTCCCTTTACAACAAGTTCTCCAACACCATCTTTATTTTCATCTACAATTTTTGCTTCTACATTTGGAACAGTTTTTCCTATTGAGCCTACTTTATGATACTTTTCTGTACCAATAGCTACCACTGGTGATGTCTCTGTTAATCCATATCCTTGTACTAAGTTTATTCCAAGTAGTCTATATTTTTCTTCTATTTCTTTATCTAATGCGGCAGCTCCACTTATGAATAATTTAATTCTTCCCCCTAACATGTCATGTATTTCTTTAAATGCTTTTTTTCTTTCTTCCATTGTAGAATTCCTGTATTTTTCTTCATTATTTAATATTTCTTGAAGCCTACCTTGCTTTTCTAATTGTTTTCTAATAATCATAAATATACGTTCATATATTGCTGGAACACATGCCATTACTGTCACATTATATTCCTTTAGGTTTTCTACTACATGCCTTAGGCCATCGCAAAATACCGTTTGTGCTCCTGTATATAATGAAAATAAAAATCCAACAGTACATTCAAATACATGGTGAATTGGTAGTATTGATAAAAGTATATCTTCTGAGTTTACATTTAGTACACTTCCTATATCCATTAGATTTGAACATATATTACTATGTGAAAGTGCTACTACTTTTGATTTTGCAGTAGTGCCTGATGTAAATAACATTATACTCATTGTTTCTGGATTTATTTTTGCATTAGTAAAATTTGTATCTCCTGCATCTATGAGCTCTTTTCCTTTTTCTATTAATTCTTTTTGTGAATATCTCCCTTCTTTGTGCTCAACTAAATCCATTGATATTATATTTTTTAGTTTGTTTTTTTCAGAATATTTTATTTTTTCTAGCGTTTCAATATATTTTTTTGAACAGAATATTGCTTCAACTTCTGACCTTTCTATTAAATCTTCTAATTCATTTTCTGGTAATGATTTGTCTAATGGTACAACTATTCCTGTACCACAAACTACTGATAAATATGCTATCTCCCATTCATATCTGTTTTCTCCAATAATTGCTATTCTTTTATCTTTAAGTCCTAAATCAATTAATGCTGTTCCAAGGTAGTCAACCATATCTCTTACTTCATTATGTGTATATGTTATATATTTATCTTTTTCAATCTTTATTTTATATGCCTTTTTTTCTCCATATAATTTTCTCGTTTTTTTTAGCATATCTTTTAAATCAGTTATTTTCAAATAATTATATAATCTCTTATCCATATTTTTCCTCTTACTTGTAGTTGTTTTTCTTTACATTAGTGTCTTTTAAATATTTTTTGCTTTATTATTTTTATCACATTTTTTTTTAAAAGTCATTAGACTGAGTGGTCAGTATAAGTAATTTTTTTGTAAATATTCACTGCTATTAGATATTAAGTATTGCAAAAAAGTCGTTCATTTGAACGACTTTTTATTCTAATCTTCTCTTCTTTTTTTCCTTGAAACTGTATTTGATAATATAACAAATATAATTGCAAAGCAGACCATAACAGCCATATTAGGAATAATTTCTTTTAATGAACTTACATCAATATTTTCAAGTGTTGCTATTTTTTCATTTGTACTTATGTAATAAAATGATGGCAATATATGTGCAATCTTAAGTACAGTGTCTGGTAGCCACTGCATTGGCACAAATGCACCACATAAAAAGCTTGAACCTAAGGCTATTACATTTACTATTCCATTTATCGCATTTTTGTTTGACACTATACTTCCTATAAGTAGAGCTATTGTTGCAGCACACATTGTAAATATGAATGAATTTATGATATACAAAGCTCCTTGAATTGTAAACATTATTTTTCCAATCAATACAAAACTTAATAAAACATATATCCCCCATAACCATAGCGAAAACATAATATTAGCCATAAGTAATTCTCTATTTATTTTTCTATAAGTCGTACTACTTACATTAATTCTTCTTTGTATCTTCTTATTTCTAAAACTAGATAATATTAATGAAACAACATATACTAAAGCTGCTAATATGCTATAGTTTACAAAGTTGTAATAAAATGTTGCTTTTGATAAACTGTTTGTGTCTAATTTTGATGTAATTTCAACTTCTGTATTTTTCGATAAAGTATCGTTTATTTTGCTTATAAGTTTTTCTTCATTCTCCTTGCTGATTTTTCCATTTTCGTCTTTGTATATTTCTCTATAACTATTTGCTGTCCTAATGTATCTTGAAACTAACATTTCTGCAAATGACGATTCTGCTGTATCACAAGTTTTAATCTCAAGATTTACATTCTTCCCATTTAAAAAATCTTCGTTATAATTTTCAGGAATATATACTATGTAATGTACCTCTCTATAAAATAAAGCATCATTTCTCGCTTCTTCATTGTCAGCTATATTTACCGCTTCACTATTTCCTTTAATATAATCAATTAAATCTTTTGTAATTCCTTTTTCTTCGTCATTATTTACAACTAGAATATCAGGTTTACTTGCAGTAAAGTTTATTGAACTGTCGCTTGTTTGCATATTAAATCCACCAAAAGCAATTAAGATTACTGTGTACATTATTACAATAAATTTGTTTTTATTTAATATCTTAAAAAATGTTTTAAATGCTGTCATATTTTTGCCTCCTTATGCTGATGTATGATATAATAATTAATACTGCTGAAAATATAAGTAAGCTTGTTAGATTAAATATATATCTATCTAAGGTATCATAATAATATAATGAGTAAAATCCATCTGTTATCATACTTGCTGGATTTAATTTATTTATAATTGGAATATTCTTATCAACAATATATTTCATTGTAATTCCCATCATTCCAGATAAGAAGCAGCCTAGCATTGTAATTGAAATAATTATACCTGTTTTAGTATTTTCATTTGTTTTAAATATTGTTCCTACAAATGTCCCTATTGATAAACCTGCTAAACATCCTGCTAAAGCTAGGCTAACAACAAGTCCTAAATTATTTCCATAATCTACTTTTAAAACAAATATTGTATATACAAATAATATAGCAATTCCTATTAGCTGTGTTAAGTAACTTGCACAAACACTACTTAGTATAACTTTAATTTTATTAGTTGGAGCAACTGATACACGCTTTCCTTGTGGTGACATATTAGCTAAACTTTTATTTATTGTTACAACTCCTAATATTCCTCCATATAAACAAGTCATTGCAATTAAAGTATAAAACTCTATCATTGTGTAACTTAAATTTTTATTTGAAATGTTATTTAATTCTACCTCTTGTTCGAATGCAAGCTTTATTATTCTATCATATAACTCATCATAATCTATATTAAAGTTTCCAGTTACAAATTGTTTGCTTATTTCTTTTGTTGCCATCTCAGTAATAATCTCGCTCGTTTGTGTAATTTCTTCTATTACATATTTAAATATGGTTTGGTCAATTCCATTTGTATTAAATATAACTTTTGGGTTCTCGTCTTCTAGCTTCATATAACCAATTATATCTTTATTTTCAAGTAATTCTTTTGCTTTTTCTTCTGTTACATATGTTGTATTAAATAATCTATCTTCACTATTTTCATCACTTAAATTTTCAAAAACTGTTGTAAAAATTTCATTGTTTTTAAATTCTTCATTTTCAATTATTGCTATATCTATGATATTCAAACTTTCGCTGTTTTCAATATTAGAAAAAGCCATGTTGAAAAATGTTCCTAATATTATTGGAAAGGCAAATGTCCAAAATATTAGAGTTCTATCTTTAAAAAGGTTTTTTAAGGTATACTTAAAGTTATGTGTAAACATTAATCACGTAGCTCCTTTCCTGTTAGTTCTAGAAATACGTCATTAAGTGTTGGTCTTTCAGAATATATTTTGTTATATTGTATACCCTCTTTTTTCAAATAGTCAATCATATCAATTAGATTATGTTTGCCTTTTTTATATGTAACTACTAATGAACTTCCATTGAATGTTACCTCGTCAACATTAGTTAGCTTTTTTATTTTTTCTATATTTTCATTATCAAAGTTGTGTACTTCTAATGTAACTTTTTCTTCTATTTTAGCAAGTTCCTTTAATTCATCAGTTGTCCCAGTTGCAAGAATTTTCCCTTTATCAAGGATAATTACTCTATCGCAAAGTATTTCAACTTCTTCCATATAATGAGTTGTGTACACAATAGTAGCTCCATTATCACGTAATTTTTTAATTCCATCTAATATATTATTTCTACTTTGTGGGTCAACTGCAACTGTTGGTTCATCTAAAAATATTAATTTTGGTTTATGTGCAATACCACAAGCAATGTTAAGTCTTCTTAAAAGTCCTCCTGATAGTTTCTTAGGATAGAATTTTTTAAAATCTTCTAAGCCTACAAGTTCTATTGCATCTTCTACATATTTTTTTCTTGTCTCTTTATCACGTATATATAGACCGCAAAAATAGTCTATATTTTCATAAACAGTTAATTCTTCAAATACTGCAATATCTTGAAATACTACTCCAATTTTTGCTTTTATGTCATATGCATCTGGTTTCATTTCTTTTCCAAATATCCTAATACTTCCTTTGCTAAAATTTAATAGTGATAGTATACAATTCATTGTTGTTGATTTTCCACTTCCATTTGGCCCCAGTAATCCTAATATCTCACCTTCATGTACTTCAAATGATAAATTATCTATTGCTGTTAATTCTTTATACTTCTTTTCTAGGTTTTTAACCTCTATTATGTTATTCAAATTTTACCTCCTTATATAATACTGTTAATTTAAAAGTAGTTTAACTTTTATATTAATTGTTTTTTAAATTAGTCATTATTTAATTTTTCTTTAGTTTATTTTAGTCAACTGTTATATCCTTTGAATAATTCATTTACTGTTTCTATCAAAAATTTTCTAATTTCTTTATCTGAAAGTTCTACTGTCTTAGTTGCTGTTAAACATGCTAGTCCATGTGTAAATATCCAAACCTTAGTATGAAAGTCTTTTAACTTGTCTTCTGACAAATTAAATATTGTTGTAATTGAGTTCATAACATTTTCATTTGTATTCTTATCTACTTCAAAGAACTCATCTAAGTTCATATTACTTTTCTGCATAAATAATATTTTATAAAATTCTGGATAGTCTTTTGCAAACTTTACATATGCCATTCCTTTTGCCAAATATGGATGCTTTTCATCAGTTGCTTGCTCCAAATTTTCTTTATATTTGTTGTGTATCTTTTCTTTTACTTCTTCAATTAATTCATTCATGTCTGTAAAGTTATGATATATCAGTTGAACTGAACCGCCCAATTTTTTAGCTAAACTTCTAGCATTTAACGAAGACAAACCCTCTTCTTTTACAATTTCATATGCGGTATCTATTATCTCTTCTCTTTGAAATCTTTTGAGTGGTGGCATTTAATCAATCTCCTTATTTAATTATGTTGTATAACGCTCGTTATATAACAACAGTTATTATATTTTATAATTTTCATATTGTCAATATAAATTTATTAAAAACTGCATTACTTTTATATTTTTTATTTCATAAATAATATTATTCCATTTCAAATATAGATTACATAAATTGACTTTTGGTAATTTCTGTGCTATACTGATATATGAATGTTTTTCAGCATTCTTTTTAGATTGTATTAGTTATGAGTTTAAATGATACCATCTAAAAACGCACATTGATACCAATAAATATTTTATAGAAAGGTTGTTGAAAAATGAGCACTAACCATAAGAGAAACGAACGGAGGAAAGTTCCTATGGACACAGAACAAAAGAGCAATAACAACTACGCTTATAACAAGTTGAGGCGTAAGCTAAAGGCTTGGGCAGTTATTATCTGTGTTCTTGCATATGTTTCGCTGTTTTCTTTAGTATTACAAATCCGCGACAACATGTGCTCTTGCACCAGCAATAACAGCTGTCCTAATGCAATTTCCAGCGAATACATATCCACAACTGAGCCCAATGCTTCTACCAACCATGAAGAAACAACAAACAGTATATATACTCCTTTACCGTCTGCTGATAATAGCAAAGTAGTAAATGAAACCACTACTGCTGGTACAAAAGCAAACTCAGACACATCAGTAAATAAGCCCAGTTCTTCTTCCAGCTCACATTATAATCTGTCTCCTGAATATTATGAAAATCAGGCAGTAGCAGATTTAGCTATTGAACGCTACTATAATGATGAGTGGGATGGAATGCCTACTGAAATTAATGGTCACATAGTATCAATTGATGATTACTATGGTACTCTATGTATTGATGGGAAATGGGCATCATCTAGCAAAATCCACCCTCAGCACATACTTGACTTGCCACCAGAAATAATAAACAACCATTTAGCAATCTACATTGCTGGCGACGGTACTTATGACATTGTTAATAATCGTTTTGTCAAGTACTCTCATGGAAAAGAAGTACACCTCTCTGGTACTACATTAGACTGGAAAGGGATGGATACCGAAAATTATCGTCCCTATGATGTCTACTTCTACTATGACGATGTGCATGACACATTATTCCTTGTAGCAAGCTCTGTTCCATTTGATTACAGTAGTACAGAAATGAAGTACAATGTCGGCATATATCTTTATGCTATTCCTGACAGGACAAAGTCTGAGCTCAAGTTCATTGATGAAATCCTAAACTTGGAACTCGACGAGGAAGGTTTGTTCTATCTGGATACATCTCAGAGGATTTGGAGATATGCTGAAAAAGATGGCAAACTTCAATTTGTAAGAGCCTCTAATGACTTGACACACACATTTTCGAGACTAGGCATTGCTGGAGGTGAAATCGAATTTGACTGGAGTTGCACCTTTGCTGACGGATATATTGGCAATCGTGATCCATTTCCTGAAGGAACTTTTTCTCATCCTGTTGTCACAACACCTTATGTACCATTAACTGAGTATGTACCAAACTATCGGTACTTCGGTATTTATTCTCCCCGTTGATCGGATATTTACAAAATTACAGGCAAAAATATTTATTCATATTAATACGCAAACAGACGGCGGGGGTTCTTCCCCTGCCGTTTCTGTTATACATTTACTTTTAAATCATACTAATTTGCACTTCCTTATATAAAATCTAAATTAGTCAGTCTCTTTCATATTTTCATTAAAACTAGGTTTTGGCATACCTTTTTTCATAAAAAGTATATTAACAATAACTACAATAGTACTAATAATAACATATAAATAAAAATTTATCCCTCTATTTAAAATCATTGCACTATTAATTAAATTTAATCCAAATATATTAGCAAATATTTTTAAAAATGCACTTTCACTTACTCCAACTGCTCCTGGAAGTGGTAAAGACGAAACTGTGCTATATAAAAGTGCTTGAACTGTAATAATATTAAATGCACTAACTCCACTCAAATTAAATGATTTATATACAAAGTATGATATGCTGTAATACATTAATACTTGAAAACATACAACTAAAAATGATTTAACAAATATTGACTTATGTTTTTTTATAAAGTCAGAACAATCATTGTATTTTTCCAAAGCTTTCTCTAGCTTTTCTTTTACTGTATCAACTTTTTTATATCTGAGTATTTGTAATAGTTTGATTGCAATGTTTAGTAAAAATCTAGTTAGTCTTTTTGAAAATAAAAATATAAGTGTTCCAATTAAAGCTATAGAATTAAATGTTATACCTATTAAAAGCAAGTAAAATATATTTCCTTGTATATAACTACTATTTATAATTGCACCAGCAATTCCTGCAAGTATTGTAACACATTGAAAACAACAAAACTGTATTAAAAGTGCTGTCATCCCATATGTACTAGAATACTTTTCTTTATACATATAGTATATTTCCATTGGTTGACCACCAGTAGCTGCGGGTGTAATGGAGCTAAAGAAAAATCCTATTAAAGTAAATTTAATTGCTTTAAGTAAAGACATATCTTCCCCAAACGCTTTCATAATTCTACGTAAATTATAGGCTTCTGCTGTAAAATACAAAAACATTGCTATAATTCCTAGTATTACAAACTTAACATTAGCATTTATTACTATATTATATATTTCATTAAAATTTTGTTTTCTAAATATTAACCAAAAAGTAAATGTAATTAATACCAACAAAAACAGTATTTGCTTAATTGTCTTTTTAAAATTCCTCATATTTATTTTTCCTCTAGTTTTTATATTATTATTGTAACATAATGAAAGTGACAAATAAGTGACAATAATATAATTTTATATCTAGTACATTATAGCATATCATTTTTTATAAAATCAATATATACCCCACAAAACTTAGTTGCTTTTATGCAAGAACAAGGCTTTACTTTTGAAGGTGCCGCGCTGAGCATAATGAATATGACTTATATCAATAGCATTTTCTAACTCTTTAATAACATAATGAAGTTGTGTACAATGTGGTGATTTATCAACAGTAGCAAAAATTAATTTCTTTATTTTGCCTCCTTTTTAATTATTGCTAATGTGCTTTCCCAATTATTTCCTTCAGGCTAGATATTCCATATTTATCCATTGTGTCTGGCAAGTTTTCAATTATCCCTTTACATACATATGGATTTTTCAAATTAGCTGCTCCTACCTCAACTGCTGATGCGCCTGCAAGCATCATTTCAATTACATCTTCTGAAGTTTCAATTCCTCCAACACCTATTATTGGGATATTAACCGCTTCATATACTTGATATACCATTCTTAATGCAACTGGAAAAATTGCAGGACCTGAAAAGCCTCCCATCTTATTTGCAATAACTGGTTTCTTAGTTTTTAAGTTAATTCTCATTCCTAAAAGTGTGTTAATTAGTACGATTCCATCAGCACCACCTTCTTCTACAGCTTTGGCTATTTCTACAATATTAGTTACATTAGGTGTTAACTTTACATATAATGGTTTTGTTGTCACTGCTTTTACAGCTCTTGTTACTTCTTTTGCAGACTTAGGATCTGTGCCAAATGTCATACCACCATTATGTACATTAGGGCAACTTATATTTAATTCTATTATTTCAATTTGCTCTTCCTTGTCAATTAACTCACAGCAATGTGTGTATTCTTCAATTGAAAATCCGCTTATATTAGCAATTAATGACTTTTTGAAAAACCTTCTTGTTCTAGGTAATTCCTCTTTTATTACTTTATCTATTCCTGGATTTTGTAAACCTATTGAATTAATTAATCCCTTTTTGCACTCTGCAATACGTGGAAGTTCATTTCCATATCTTTCCTCTTTGGTAGTTCCTTTTAATGCAATAGAACCTAAGATATTAATATCATAAATGTCTGCAAATTCATATCCAAATCCAAATGTTCCACTTGCTGGAATTACTGGATTATCAAGCTCTACTCCACTTAAAGTTGTTGTAAGATCTTTATTATTTATTTCCATGTTAAAATATATTCCCTTCACATTTTTATAAAATCTTTAAAATTATGTTTATTCCCATATTAATTCTTCTTTGCAAAATACTGGTCCTTGTTTGCATACTCTTTTATATCCTTCTTTAGTTTTAATCGTACATCCCATACATGCTCCGAATCCACATCCCATTCTTTCTTCAAGACTAACTTCCCCTTGTGCATTTGTTGCATCGCATACTGCTTTTAGCATTACCATTGGTCCACAAGCATAAAAATATGTAAAGTCTTTTATTTCTTTCATAATATCTGTAACAAAGCCTTTTGTTCCAATGCTTCCATCAACTGTTGAGATATGAACTTTCACACCTAGTTTTTCAAATTCTTCTTTATAAAATATATCATCTTTTGAATTAAATCCTAGTATAACGATAGGCTCTTTTCCTTCTTTTATTAATTCTTTACACAATCTATACATTGGTGGTGTTCCAACTCCTCCGCCTATTATTAAGGGCATATCTCCTGAAGTCTTAATATCAAATCCATTTCCAAGTCCTGTCAATATATCAAGTTCTTTTCCTACTTCAAGTTTTGACATTTTTTCAGTTCCCTGTCCCATTATTTTGTATATAATTGTTATAGTCTTTTCATTATAATCGCATACTGATATTGGTCTTCTTAAATAAAATTCTTCTATTTCAATATTTATAAACTGTCCTGGTTTATTAATTGCTGAAGTGTCTCCTTCAAGAAGCATTTTATAAACATCTTTTGCAATTTGTTTATTTTCTAAAATTTTATATTTACTTTTATTCATTTTTAAATTTCTCTCCTTTATATAACTTTTACACTTATTTCAAACTCATTATATCATAAGTAATAAATTTTGTCTTTATTTTATTAATCTCTTGTATATTTTTATTTTTATAGGCAATACTTTTATTATAGGTGGTGATAATATGACAAGTAAAGAACTTTTATATATTGAAGACGCTTTAGGACACGAAAATTTTATGAAATCGTGCAGTAAAAAAACGTCTGAAAAATTAGTAGACCCAGAGATTTCAGCGTACATTAAAGAATTAGAACAAAAACACACAGAGTTATTTGACAAATTTTTAAATTTATTATAAGGAGGTCTATATGGAAGACAAAGACTTAATGGAAAATGAACTATTAGTTATTAAAGGTGTATCTGATTTATATCTTCATGGTACAATAGAATCAACTACAGCTGAAGTTCATGAAGCTTTTAAATGTGCTCTAAATGAAACTTTAAATATTCAAAACAAATTGTACAACTTAATGTCTGAAAAAGGCTGGTATAAAACAGATACTGCTGAGCAAACAAAAATTGATACAGCTAAGCAAAAATATTCTGTTATGCAATAAGATTAAATATTCATTAACTTTTGAACTGTCGAAGATTTTCGGGCAGTTCATTTTTATTATGCTATTTATCTAATTTATTGAATTTTCATGATTGACAAAGCAAGCAAATTTCTATTATTTATGAATTCTATTTTTAATATTAAATTGTCAAGAGTTTACTGAATTCATATTCTCTACGCTTTTCGTTTTTACTTCTTGTATAATAAATATGTTAAAGTTTACATAAACTGTTGTTTTTTTTGGAATATTGTGGTATAATAAAAATTGAGTTATTTTAATATATGACACTAGTTTTTTATCCATCTTTTGTCAACTAACTTAAATTGGAGAAAAAACTGTTGTCAATATGTTAATTTAATAAAATAAGTACATTGAAAACAAAATTTGAGAAGAAAGGTTTTGGTGGTTATGTCGAAAGAAATTGAGAGTTACATCCGCGCAGGATATCCTGCAGTTGTAATTACAACTGCAGAAGAAGACCGGGCCCTTACCATCTGCAAAAACATCGCGACCACGTTAAAGAGAGATTTCCAATTCTGGAGTCTCACCAAAGGAATCCAGAAGGAGATCAAAAATTATGACGAGATGTCTTCATCGCAAATTTGCAAAGATATTAACCATGAAGTTAACAACACGAACACTACTATGAGCGATCCCATCAAGGTTCTGGAACAGCCTCTTAAGAATGTCCCTAGCGCAGGCGTGATCTATGTCCTTTTAGACTTTCATCCATTCTGCAAAACTCCCAATACTTGGCGGAGAGCCAAAGACCTGTTCAAGATTGCCAAGTCCATCGGCCTTACCTACGTTTTCGTAAGTTCCAAATTTGAAGTTCCTGAAGAACTTAAACGGGAAGTTATAATGACTTCTCTGCCACTTCCTACAAGGGAAGAGCTCCACGTTGTACTTCAAAAGATAGCCAATGCAAACCGCACTCCTATCCCCACTGGCTACGATATGTATGTTGAAGCTGCTCTCGGGCTTACCCTTAATGAAGCGGAAAATGCATATGCAACTTCTATCGCTAAGAATGGACGTCTGGATGTGAAGGTAATCAACCATGTAAAAGAAAAGACCATTTGCAGCAGCGGGCTGATTGAGTGCAAATCTTCCAATGAGACAATTGAAAACATTGGTGGCCTCAAACAGTTTACAAGCTGGGCCGAAAAGCGCTTTCTGGCTTTTTCTCCTGAGGCAAAGGACTATGGCATTCCTGCTCCGAAGGGAACTTTGCTGATTGGCGTACCTGGCAGTGGTAAATCTTTAAGTGCGAAAGCTCTGGCAAACCTTTGGCAAAAGCCTTTGCTCAAGCTCGACATTGGTAAGCTTTTTGGTTCCTTGGTTGGAGAAACTGAGTCTAACACCAGACAGGCACTTGCAATCGCTGAAGCTATGGCTCCATGTGTCCTTTGGATTGATGAAATCGAAAAGGGACTTGCAGGGCTGCAGTCTAGTGGTAAAACCGACTCTGGTGTTACCTCTCGTGCGTTCGGCACAATTCTTACATGGCTTCAGGAAAAGGAGTCTCCAGTTTTTGTCATTGCAACGGCAAACAACGTCTCTCAGCTCCCTCCCGAATTTTTAAGGAAAGGACGTTTTGACGAAATTTTCTTTGTCGATATCCCGACCTTGGAAGAGCGGAAGGAAATTTTTGCTATTCAGCTCAGGAAGTATAAGAGAGATCCCGCTAACTACAACCTTAACCTTTTGGCTGAAAGCACCGATAAATTCACTGGTGCTGAAATCGAGCAGACAGTTGTTAATGCACTGTATGATACTTGGAGCAGCGACAATAAAGTTTTGACTGATGACTCCATTATCACAGCTATTCACAATATCACTCCTATGGCTGCTTCTGGCGGCATGAGTGAGCAAATCGATTCCATCAGAAGATGGTGTGAAGAATCCCATATCAAGAAGGCTAACGGCTTGGAGAAAGATATTATTTCTCTTACAAGAGTTGGCAGGGTAATTTCCTATGAAGAAGAAGGAGAGCAAAACTAATGAGCCACTTTTCTAAGATTAATGCCTTAATCTCCGATGAGGAAGCACTTAGTGCCGCAACAGCCAAGATGGGTTTTACCCTTATCCCTAATGGAGAGTGCCGCTATTACTATGGTACTCAAAGAGCGGATATAGTAATCAAGCTCCCTGGTATGTATGATGTTGCTCTCAGCAAAAATGATGGCACATACAGCATGAGTGCTGACCTTTACAGCAATCAGGTGGAACAGTATATTGGAAGCGGCGCTGGACTGCTCATGCAGGAGTATTCTGCTGAGAAAGTTCGCATTGAAGCTTTCAAGCGTTCTCTCGCAGTGACTTCTGTTAAGCGTGGTGATGACATTATTTTAACCCTTACCGATATTGATACTGGTGGGCAGATTAATGTTGTTTGTCACGTTGGAGGCAAAATTGACCTAAACACCACTGGTTTTCCTGGCGAAACCTGCATGAAGTTTCAAGACCTCGAAAGTGCCCTTGGACACAGAGAGGAATTCTCTCCTACAATGGAGATGTATATGGAAAAACCTTCGGATGCTACCGAATCAATTTACACAACAACAGAGTAAAGGGGTATTGTATTCCAAGACAAATTGTAATAGAAAGTCCTGAACCTGAAGTGACTGGATGTGATGTAGCTAGTGCAAAAACTTCTATGGAAACACCTGTTACTTCTGGTCAAATTCTTACTCCAGGTGTGGATAACATCCTCATTACTTCCGATGAAATCGTCAAGTTGTACAACGAGTGGGACCTCACTGGGAAGAATGATTTGTTTATTAACCCTTCCCTTGCTGAGCGCATTCGTCAGTACTTGAAGTATCAGGAAGAACTTGACCCTTTGAAAACTCAGCTGGCAGAACGCATTTATAAGCCGTTTATAGTTACAAGCTTTGGTAAAGGTAATTATAAGAACTTTGACATTTTGGTTAATGGAAAGCTGGTAGCTGAAACTAGAAACTATCTCTATGAAGGCTATTATAAAATCATCCATGTTAGTGCATTTAAATCTATCCTTGCCTTCATTCAAAATCCTTATGCTCCTTATATTGATGCTTCTGCAGAACAATATGTTGACTTTCAGGCATATGTTATCGCTAATAATGGAAGTTACAAATTCGAGTCACATCAAGGCGCTTGGAGTATAACCTTATGAAAATTGCTTTAATTTTATGTAGCGACATGCATATGGACATTGACCAAGCAAACACATTGATGAGCAAGTATCCAAAACACGAGTATGTTACAGACTATACTAAGGCTGACATGGTTATCATTATGACTTGTGCATTTGGTGCCAAAAAAGCTTACAGTATGTTTGTAATTGCTGAAGTTTTGAAAAACGCTAATCAGGGCGCTAAGGTAATTGCTACTGGATGTTTAGCTAAGTTAAACAAAACCGAACTTGAGGCTATTTCTGAATTAACGGTAAAAAGCTTTGAGGAAGTTGTACATATCCTTAGTACAGCACCTAGCAGTGACCCTACTAATGTCGTAAAAAAAATACTGCAAAATGTGGTTATTATCTCAAGTGGTTGCTTGAAAAAGTGTTCATACTGCGTGTACCCTCTAATTGCTGGAATTATATTTCTATCTTCGCCTACTTTCATTAGTGCTGGTCTTAATGCGTTATCCATTGCTTCTTCGCCTAGTGCATCATCATAAGTTACGCCATAATAATTCATTCCCCATATTGGCTTATTATCATTACAATATACAACTTCCTCACCCATAAATTTAATTCCACCAAAATATGTATCGTGGTATGTATATTTTTTATTATCAATTATTTCTTCATAATTATAGTCTGATGATCCAACTCTACTTTCTGCAACCTTTTTTATTGTACTATTAGCATAAGTGGATTTCTTTGCTCTAATCAAAAAATCAATAAAAGTATTATCTATAATATTTCCTGCATAGTAAGTTTCTGCATAAAAGCTATTATCTCTTAACATTTTATCAATAGATTCAAATTCACATTCTGCAAATTCACAACATAATTTCAATATTTCTTTTTCATTATCCTTATTTAACACATATTTCTTTATTTCGCCATTTTTGAATTTAAAGATAATACCTTGTCTTTACCTAAATATTCATTCCAAAATCCATTTTCAAGCGTTTCACATATATATT